>NZ_JBFULT010000388.1:0-7264 GCF_054049755.1 Bradyrhizobium sp. P5_C11_2 | reverse complement strand
GGGCTTGGCAGCGCGCTTCTTCTCGCATTCATTGTCGTCGTTCAGCGCAAAGCCGTCGCCGCAGACGATCCTGGTGCACTTGTCGCCATCGGCCTTGAAGCCGTGCTCGCAGACCAGCGGGCAGACGCGCGACGGCTTGGCCTTGACGGTATCGAGCGCGTCGGTGCTGGCCATTTTCACGTCGAGCTTGGTGCCGGCGTAGCGGTTGAACTGCGACAGCGAGCGCTGCGACGACGTGCTCCAGTTGCCATCGGGGGTGCCCGAGAAGCAGCCGACGCGGCCGAGCTCGGTCTGCACCGAGCGGTTGAGGTCGGCCGGAGCCGTCGCGGGCGTCAGCGAGGCCACGGCGGTGCCGGTCGGGCTCGCCGTGCTGGCCGGCACGGCGCTCGGCGCGGCGGCGGCGAGGTTGACGCGCTGCTGTTCGGCGGCAGCCGCCTGCTGCTGTGCCTGCTCCTTGGCCTTCTGCGCGGCGAGTTGCACCTGCTCGGCGGCTTTCGCATCGGCCGCGGCCTTGGCCTGCGCATCCTTCTGTGCACCGACCGCGGCGAGACGATCGCGCTCGGCCTCGGCCTGCTTGGCCTTCTCGGTCGCCGCCGCGTGCGCCTGCTCGGCGCCGATTTTTTCGACCTGAAGCTTGGCGAGATTCGCATAGAAGCCGTCAGGGTGCTGGGCCAGGAAGGCCTCCCAGGCCGGCCTGTTGCCGACCTGGAGCGCCAGCTCGTAGTCGCGACGGATATCGGCCTGCGGGTTCGCGACAGGCGCCACGGGAGCGGCGGCTACCACCTTGACCGGCACCAGCGGCACGTCCTCGCCGCCGAGCGAGCCATAGACGAACGGCTCCTGCTTGTTCGCGGTCGACTTCAGCACGTCGTCGCGCACGAAACCGAAAGCGYGGCGGACGTCGAGGCCCGGCGTCGTCAGATGCTTCGACAGCGCAACCGTGAACGGGCTGTTGGCGCCGTCGCCGTCCTGCGCCGTGAAGCCGGCCTTGGCCGAATAGGCGATCAGCGTGTTGGGGCTGGTCGGCTCGACCTGGGCGAGGCCGCGGCCGATGCCGCGCGAGGCGACCGTGCGCTTCATGGTCTTGCCGAACGGATTGTCACGGCAGGCGTCGAGGATCACCAGACGAAGCTGCTTGGCGGGCTCGACCGCAACCAGGACGCGGTCGAGCGACAGCGCCTCGTCATAGACGTCGGTGTCGCGCTCGAGCTTGGCGTCGACCGGGATCAGATAGTTCAAGCCTTCGACCTCGATGCCGTGGCCGGCATAGTAGACCACGGCGATATCGGCATCGCGCGTCGAATCGGCGAAGTCGCGCAGCACGCGCCGCGTGTCGAGCGCGGACAGATCGTGCCGGGAATCGACGACGTCGAAGCCGGCATCCTTCAGCGTCTTCGCCATCACCGAGCCGTCATTGACGGGGTTCGCAAGCGAGGGCGCGTGCTGATAGGCCGAGTTGGCAATCACCAGCGCGACGCGCTTTCCGGCGAAGGCGGGTCCGGCGCCGAACAGCAGCGCGACAGCGAGGAGCAGCGGGCAAAGTCTGAACAGGTTGCGCATGACACGCCTTCCGAAAGCTCTGGGCCGTCCGAGGCCCTTTGGGACCGCTCTAGCAAAATCCGCCGCGCGCGCTTGTGATGGAGGTCACGAAGGCGGCGCCGGCGACAGGCCGGAAGTCCCCCTTATTTGTCGCGCCAGTGCGGCCGCGGTTCGCCGGCAAGGGCGCCCATGGACCGGGTTCCCCCTAGGCACCGCTGATATGCCCCCGATACTGCGGCAGATTGTCCGTGATCTCATGCCAAGGCGCCTTCGAACCTACGAAAATATGGGCGCTCGGCCGGATCGAGGGGGCATCGACCAGGGTTCCCATGGCGACATGGACCCACTTTCCCTCGCGCACCCGGGAATACAGCAGCGAGCCACAGCGGGCGCAGTGGGCGTCATGGGTGATGTCGTCGCCGAAAATGGTGCGCTGGTCCTCGCCCCGGACGATGCGGAGCTTGCTCTGCTCGATCCCGGCGAAGGGCTTGAAGGCGGAGCCGGTGGTGCGGCGGCAGTTCGAGCAGTGACAGTTCAGCGCGTAGGAGAATTGGTCCGCCACCTCGTAGCGCACGGCGCGGCAGTAGCATTCGCCGGTGAGGATACGAGCCTTCGAGTTTTCTGATCCGGTCATGGCAACGCCTGCGCGCAAATGGTTGACACACCCATAGCGCATTTTGATACCTACGACTAAATTCCCCCCGAGCCATCATTCAAAGGGATGACCCGTGAGCCAGAACCGTTCGAGCGTCGAAGCCGTCGTGCAAAGCTATTTTGACGGACTTTACGAGGGCGACGCCGAAAAGCTCGGCACCATCTTCCATCCCTCGGCCGATCTGCGCTGGGTCGAGAAGGGCGAATTGCAGGTGCTGACCGTACCGGATTGGCTCGACCGCGTGCGCAAGCGGGCCTCCGCCAAGGCCGAAGGCAAGCCGCGTGAGGATTTCATCGTCACCATCGACCGGTCCGACGAAAAGACCGCCTTCATCAAGGTGCGGTGCCAATTGCCGCCACGTTTCTTCACCGACTATCTGGTGGCGATGAAGCTCGCGGACGGCTGGCAGATCGTGTCGAAATCGTACCGGTATGACCTGAGGGAGTGAGGGACTCGACCTTCCGCTGTCCGAAATCTGCGGCACTCGTCCCGCATTCTCCGTCATTGCGAGCGCAGCGAAGCAATCCAGAAATCTCTCCGCGGAGACAGACTGGATTGCTTCGCTGCGCTCGCAATGACGACGCCCCACCTTCATCCGCCTGAAAGTGCCCCATGCTGCTCGATCGTCGCTCCCTACTCGCATCACTCTGCTCGATGGCCGCCAGCCCCGCGTTCGCCGCGGACGCTGTGCCCGAGCTCGAATCATACGAGCGCGAAAGCGGCGGACGGATCGGCGTCTATGCCGAGAACCTCGCGACCGGCGCGAAGATCGCCTRGCGCGCCGACGAGCGGTTCATCATGTGCTCGACGTTCAAGGCCTCGCTCGCGGCCTGCGTGCTGGCGCGGGTCGATCGCGGCGAGGAGCAGCTCGCGGCCGTGATCCCTTACGGCCAGGCCGACCTGCTGAGCTATGCGCCCGTTGCCAAGCAAAATCTCGCGGCCGGCAAGATGTCGGTTGCCGAGATGTGCAAGGCAATCGTCGAGCTCAGCGACAACACCTGCGCCAATTTGCTGCTGGCGCGGATCGGCGGGCCAGCCGCCCTCACCGMGTTCTGGCGATCGCTTGGCGACACCACCTCACGGATCGACCACAACGAGCCTGAGGTCAATCGCTCCCCGCCCGGCGATCCCCACGACACCACCACGCCGGCGGCGATGGCCGGCAATCTGCGGCGGCTGGTGACGGGCGAGGCGTTGTCGCCGGCGTCGCGCGCCCAGCTCACCGAATGGATGGTGGGCTGCAAGACCGGTGCGAACCGGCTGCGCGGCGGCCTGCCCGCGGCCTGGAAGATCGGCGACAAGACCGGCAACAACGGCAAGGACGCATCGGGCGATATCGCGGTCATCTGGCCCAGGCCCGATGCGCCGATCTTGATCGCGGCCTATACCCAGGGCGGCAGGCCCAACGCCGCGCAGATCGACGCCGTATTCGCAAGCGTCGGACGCATGGTGGCCGAACGGCTGGCGTGAGCCGCGACGCATTGACCTTTTGGCCGCTTCCGGGCCAAGACAGGCCATGATCGCAGCAAAATTTCAGACCTTTCTCATCCTGCTCGCGGTGCTGGCGGGCACCGCGCTTGTCGCCCGCCGCTTCAACATCGCGCCTGCCATTTTGCTGATGCTTTCCGGCGTCGGCCTCGCCTTCGTGCCGGGCATGCCGCCTGTGGAGCTGCCGCCGGAACTGGTGCTGCTGATGGTGCTGCCGCCGCTGATCTACTCGGCGAGCGTCGCGATGAGCTGGCGCGAGTTCAGGAACAATCTGCGCCCGATCGTGCTGCTCGCGGTCGGCGCGGTCATCTTCACCGCGGCACTTGTGGCGGCCGCCACGCATTATATGATCGGCCTGCCCTGGACCATCGGCTTCCTGCTCGGCGCCATCGTCGCGCCGCCCGACGTGGTGGCGCCGCTCGCGATCGCGCGGCGGCTGAACATGCCGCGCCGGCTCCTGGTCATTCTCGAAGGCGAAGGGCTCGCCAACGACGCCACCGCGCTGATCCTCTACCGCTTTGCGCTCGCCGCCATCACGGTCGGGCATTTCTCGGTGCCTCTGGCGGCAGGAGAATTCTTCCTGATTGTCGCCGGGGAGATCGCCTTCGGCATCGGCGTCGGCTGGCTTTCGCTGCGCTTCCGCAGATGGGCGAAAGATCAGCAGGTCGAGCTGACGCTGTCGCTGATCACGCCCTACGTCTCCTACTGGCTGCCCGAGCATGTCGGCGGCTCCGGCGTGATCGCGACGGTGGCCTGCGGCCTCTATGTCAGCTGGAACGGCCCGCTCCTGATCTCGTCCGCGACGCGCCTGCAAGGCATCTTCTTCTGGGACCTCGTGATCTATCTGATCGAGGGCTTGCTGTTCCTGCTCACCGGCTTCCAGATGCGCGCGCTCTACGAGAAATCGAAAGCGTTCCCGCTCGACGATATCCTCATCGCGACCGCCGTCGTCCTGGTGATCATCGTGATCGCGCGCTTCGCCTGGCTCTATCCCGCGACCTATCTGCCGCGGATCCTCAGCAAATCGCTGCGCCAGCGCGATCCGTCGCCGCCATGGCAATGGCCGTTCGTGCTTGCCTTCACCGGCGTGCGCGGCGCGGTGTCGCTGGCCGCCGCGCTGGCGCTGCCGTTCACGCTGCCGGGCGGCGAGGCCTTTCCGTATCGCGACCTGATCCTGTTCGTCGCCTTCGGCGTCATCTTCACCACGCTGATCGGGGTCGGCCTGACGCTGCCGCCGGTGGTGCGCTGGCTCGGCGTCGCAGAGGCCGGCCGCAGCGAGCATGTCGCCGAGCACGAGGCCGAGATCGCCGCGCGGCGCCAGGCGCTCGACGCCGCGCTGAAATCGCTCGACGCGCTGACGGGGAAGAAAGAGGTTTCCGAGGAAGTGATGCGGCTCTTGCGCGCGCGTCACGAGATCCGCGCCAACCAGCTCCCGGACTCGCTCGATCCCGCCCACCACGACGTCTCAGCCGCCGGCACCGCGCTGACCCGCGAGCTGATCGTCGCCGAGCGCCGCTTCATCCACGACCTCTTGCGCGACGGCCAGATCACCGACGAGACGAGGCGGCGGATCGAGCGCGACCTCGATCTCGAAGAGGCGAGTTTGGCCAACCGGGAGTATCGCGGGGTGCCGCTGTAGGTGTCCCGTCGTCCCGGCGAAGGCCGGGCCCCATAACCACAGGGAGTAGTTTGACGAAGGCCCGCGGTTATCAGCTTCGCGCCACAACCGCTCCCTGAGGCTATGGGTCCCGGCCTTCGCCGGGACGACAGCTGAGAAAATAATCACTCACCACGTCGTCCTGGACAAGCGAGCGCTTGGCAACGCGTAGCGTTGTCCAATAGCGAGCGAAGATCCAGGACCCATTACCACAGGGAGCAGTTTGACGAAGACTCGCGGTTGCCAGCATGGCTCCGCGACTTCTCCTTGGGGTAATGGGTCCTGGCTTTCGCCAGGACGACGACGGTGAGCATCGCGACGCCCGATGTCAGCACTACCGCCTCTCGCAAAACTCCCCCATCGCCGCCGCGACGGCTCCCGCAATCAGTTCCTGCCGCTCCGGGGAGTTCATCGCCATTTCCTCGTCGCGGTTGATGATGGAACCGGCTTCGAGCAGCACCGCGGCGCTGTTCGTTCGCGACAGCACGACGAGCCCGTCATAGCGGTAGACGCCGACATCCTTGTCGAGCAGCTGGCGGCGGTAGCGTCCCATCACCGGCAAGGTGTATTGGCTGGCATAATGCAGGCCCTGCTCTTTCAACTGCCGGCCGATCATCCGGGCCAGCAACAGGCTGGTGGCGAAGTGCGAATTGCGTTCGGATACGAATAGCGAATGGCCTGAAAACCGATCGCTGAAATAACTCATCGCGCCGTCGAATTCCCAGGTCTCGAGCAGCTTGTCCGGCACTGAGTCGTGATGGATCGACAGCAGGAGATCGGCCCGGCCGTCATTCGCGGCACTGACGCGCTTGAACAGGCTCGGCCGCGCCTTGCCGTCCGTGACGAGCAGGCGGGTTGCGGCAAAGCCCTGGTCCCTGAGTTTCGCCGTGATCAGCTTTCCGAGCCGGAAGTTGAAGCCGAATTCCGTATCATTGCGCGCGCTCAGCGCGCCGTAGGAGTCCGGAGTGTGCCCGACATCCACGACGATCCGGAATTTCGGCATCTCACATCTGGCCGATGGCGCCGGCGGCTTCGGCTTGGACTTGGGCTTGGACTTGGGCTCGGGCTTCGCCATCGTTCGCGCGGCAGCGGCATGTCCGCGCCCGACAGGGGCAAGCGACGCCAGCAGGGTCGACGCGACGAGAACTGCAATGATGCTGCGCGATTGGCCCAAGCCCTACTCCGCCGCTGCGATCCGGGGACGGCCGACAAAGCCTGCGACGTCGCCGAAACGCTCCAGCATCACCGCGGGCAGGTCCTTGGCCCTGCTGGTGACGCAGGCGCCGGAGCGCACCGCGTAGCGATCCTGATGCGCGGCCTGCGGCGGCGCTTCGCCGCGCTGGAGCGCGCGAGCCAGATCCATCACGACTTTGCGGAAATGCATGATGCCGAGATCGGTCGGGCCGAGATGCTCGCGGGTGCGGTCGGCGATCGGGCCCTGGCTGTCCTGCACGGCGGCGTCCTGCTCGGAGACGCCCTTGATGCCGGTATAGCTCCTCGTCTTCTGGAGCTTGCGGTCGATCAGGTAATCATTGCCCTTGTGGCGCAGCGGCACGTAATTGTCGTCGACCTCCGCGATCACGCCGTTGCCGCGGTCATAGGCGTCGCGTTCGGCTTGCGTCAGCGGCCGCTCCGGATTCCAGGCATAGGTGTAGATCCAGCAATTGGTATCGGTCACGGGAACGAAGGTCTGGCCAAAGATGTTCTCGCCCGGCATCGCGCTCGGCGCGTAGGCGTGGAACGGCATCAGGAACTGCGCGATACGCCAGTAGATGTTGTCGCTGCCGGTGAGCCGGCCGCCGGCGATGGTGAGGCCGGCGTCGTGCGGGGCGATCTTGATAACTGGACGCGGGTCCTCGGCGATCCAGCGCATGTGGTCGCTCGACATCCGCGCGATCGGATTCACGAAATGCTTCTTGATGTCC
>NZ_JBFULT010000387.1:0-7268 GCF_054049755.1 Bradyrhizobium sp. P5_C11_2 | reverse complement strand
GTCATGGGGGCGCGCGGTGGTGGCGAACAGCAGGTCGAGGTCGGCGACGGCCTCACCGACCGTGTCGAACAATTCGACCCGTTCCAGAATGTGGTCGGCGCCGGCCGCGGCGCGCTGGGCGGCGATGTTGGGCCAGCCGTCGCGGGGGTTGACGATGCGCAAGGAGCTGAGCGCAAAGTTACCCATGGCGCGTGCGGCCATGCCGATGTTTTCCCCGAGCTGCGGCTCGACCAGGATCACGATGGGACCGTCGAGGGCGAGGCCCGCCTTGCTCTTGTCAGTCCCCGACATCTCGTCTCGCTTTCACGCTGCCTCTCCAAGGCCTTGGAGAGGAGGCCTCAGGAATTGATTCAAGCCGGCTGCCCGGCCGGCTCTGCCCGCTCGCCTGTCGTTTGCCTGTCCTGACGAAATTCTCAAGGGAAATAACGGGTTGGAATCGACTTTTGAATCTCGCCCGAAACTTCAGCCCCGGCCCGGCCGGACGGCGGCCCGCCGCTCCCCGTCTGCGGAAGCTGGATGAGCTAAAAGTGCATAATCCCTTGGCTTTCGCCCGCCGCGTCCCGGTGCTAAGAGGCGGCGGATATTCCCGTGGCGCGCCAATAGCGCCGTTCCCAAGAGGCTTCCCCGATCATGGCAAAAATCAAGGTGACCAACCCCGTCGTCGAACTCGATGGCGACGAGATGACCCGGATCATCTGGCAGTACATCAAGGACAAGCTGATCAACCCGTTCCTCGATGTCGAGCTGCTCTACTTCGATCTGGGGATGGAGTACCGCGACCAGACCAACGATCAGGTCACCATCGACGCCGCCGAAGCCATCAAGAAGGTCGGCGTGGGCGTCAAGTGCGCCACCATCACCCCGGACGAGGCCCGGGTGAAGGAGTTCAACCTCAAGCAGATGTGGAAGTCGCCGAACGGCACCATCCGCAACATCCTCGGCGGCTGCATCTTCCGCGAGCCGATCATCTGCAAGAACGTGCCGCGCCTCGTTCCCGGCTGGAGCAAGCCGATCATCATCGGCCGCCACGCCTATGGCGACCAGTACCGCGCCACCGACATCAAGTTCCCGGGCAAGGGCACCCTGTCGATGAAGTTCGTCGGCGAGGACGGCACCGTGATCGAGAAGGAAGTGTTCAAGGCCCCGGGCGCCGGCGTCGCCATGGAGATGTACAATCTCGACGACTCCATCATCGATTTCGCCCGCGCCTCCTTCAACTACGGCCTGATGCGCAACTATCCGGTCTATCTCTCGACCAAGAACACCATCCTCAAGGTCTATGACGGCCGCTTCAAGGACATCTTCCAGGACATCTTCGACCGCGAGTTCAAGAAGCAGTTCGACGCCAAGGGCCTGACCTACGAGCACCGCCTGATCGACGACATGGTGGCCTCGGCGCTGAAATGGTCCGGCGGCTACGTCTGGGCCTGCAAGAACTACGACGGCGACGTGCAGTCCGACACCGTCGCGCAGGGCTACGGTTCGCTCGGCCTGATGACCTCGGTGCTGCTCACCCCCGACGGCCAGACGGTCGAAGCCGAGGCCGCCCACGGCACGGTGACCCGCCACTACCGCGAGCACCAGAAGGGCAAGGAGACCTCGACCAACTCGATCGCCTCGATCTTCGCCTGGACCCGGGGCCTCGCCCACCGTGCCAAGCTCGACAACAACCCGGAACTCGCGAAGTTCGCGACCACCCTGGAGAAGGTCTGCGTCGACACGGTCGAGGAAGGTTACATGACCAAGGACCTCGCGCTCCTGGTCGGCGCCGACCAGCGCTGGCTCTCGACCACCGGCTTCCTCGACAAGGTCGCGGAAAACCTCACGAAAGCGTTGGCGGCGTAAGCCTGCGCATTATTTCCGCCTGATCGGGGTTAAACATCATGATGGGCCGCGCCCAGGCGCGGCCCATTCATTTTGACACCATCGCGCGGAGACCGACCATGTCCACCAAGCTCGCCGTCCCCTGCCTGCCGCTGCTCGCGGCCATGATCGGATCAGCGGGGGCCGCGGAGCCGCTTCCCGACGCCATCGCCGCTCCCGGCGAGACCGTCGTGCTCAGCGTCCACGCCGAAGGCGCGCAGGTCTATGAGTGCAAGGCGGGCACCGACGGCAAGCTCGCCTGGGCCTTCCGCGAGCCGATCGCCACGCTGCTCGCCGACGGCAAGACCATCGGCCGGCACTATGCCGGCCCGAACTGGGAGCATGCTGACGGCAGCGCCGTGGTCGGCAAGGCCATCGGCAACGCACCGGGCGCAACCGCCGCCGACATCGCCTGGCTGAAGCTCGAGGTCGCCTCCCGCCGCGGCAGTGGCGTGCTGACCCCGGTCACCACAGTCCAGCGCATCAACACCCATGGCGGCAAGCTCGACGGCGCTTGCGACAAGGCCGGCGACTTCAAGAGCGCGCCCTACTCGGCCGACTATGTCTTCCTGAAGAAGGGCTGACCGCTCAGCGGTCGGTACCGTCGCGCTCGGMCTGTGCCAGCTCCGCCGCCGCGAGGTCGCCGGTCTCCTCGAGCCGCGCTCTCGCGGTCTCATGGACGTGGGCGGCGAGCGTCGGCATGCGCTCGATCAGGGCATGGAAGTCCTGGGCGTCGAGCAGCAGCAGCCGCGTCTTCCGCGTCGCCGTCACCGTGCCGCTGCGTTTGGTTTTGTGCAGCAGCGCGATCTCGCCGAAGAAGGTGCCGTCGCCAAGCCGCACCTGCTGGCTCGGCAACGCGATCTCGACCTCGCCGGCGGTGATGAAATACATCGACGATGCGACGTCCCCTCGCCGCACCAGGATCTCGCCCTGCTCGGTGGTGCGGGCGCGCAGGAGCCGCATGATGTCGGCGATCTCGGACGCGGACAGATGCGAGAACAGCGGCACCCGCGCCAGCATGCCCCAAGTGACGACGAAGTCGCGCCGCTTCACCTCCTCGGCAAAGGCGGTGGAGATGATCGCGACCGGCAGCGCGATCATGGCAAAGCCCGAGACGATCGCGAACACCGAGACGAATTTTCCGAGCGGCGTCACCGGCACGACGTCGCCATAGCCGACGGTGCCGAGCGTCACGATCGCCCACCACATCGCGTCCGGAATGGTGCCGAGCTTGCTGGGCTGCACATCACGCTCGATGGCGTAGAGTAGCGAGGCAAAGGTCAGGACCACGCCGAACAGGATGACGATGCAGCCGATCAGCGCCCGCCGCTCGGCATGGACGGCTGCAAGCAGCGAGCGCATCGCCGGCGAGTACCGGATCAGCTTGAAGAACGGCAGCACGCCGAGCCCGGCCAGCGTCGCGTGCCGGCCCGTGGCCAGGACGATCGCGGCCGGCAGGAACGCCATGAGATCGATGATGCCGAGCGCGGAGAAGGCATAGCCCAGCCGGTCGGCAAGGGCAGAACCCTGGCGCGGCGTGTGGCCCGCCACGGTCCAGAGACGCGCGGCATATTCCAGCGCGAACACGATCACGGACAAGATGGTGATCGCGGAAAACAGCACGCCGAATTGCGCGTCGAGCTCCGGCACCGAGGCGAGGATCATCGCGACCACGTCGAGCACGATGACGCCGATGATGAGCTGGATGAAGCGCGATCCGGCCGAATAGGCCAGCGGATCGTGCTCCAGCAATTCGTAGAGGCGGTCCCTCAAATCGGGATCGCGAAGCCCACGTCCTCGCGGAACGAGGCGCATGGGCCTTTACGCGCCTGCCATCGCTTTTTCGATCGCCGCAAGCGCCTCGGACGCCTTGGCGCCGTCGGGGCCGCCGGCCTGCGCCATGTCGGGCCGGCCGCCGCCGCCCTTGCCGCCGAGCGCCTCGGAGGCAACGCGCACCAGGTTCACGGCATTGAAGCGCGCGACGAGGTCGGCGGTGACGCCGACCACGATTCCGGCCTTGCCGTCCTCGGTGACGCCGACGATGGCGACGACGCCGGAGCCGATCTGCTTCTTGCCGTCATCGGCGAGGCTCTTGAGATCCTTCATCTCGATGCCTTCGACCGCGCGCGCCATCAGCTTGACGTCGCCGACTTCGCGCACGCCAGCCGCCGCGCCGTTGCTGCCGGCGGACGCGCCGCCGCCCATCGCGAGTTTCTTGCGCGCATCGGACAATTCGCGCTCGAGCTTCTTGCGCTCCTCCATCAGCGTAGCGATACGCGCCGGCACGTCGTCGATCGAGGTGCGCAGCTCGTTGGCCGCGGTCTTCGCCAGCGCCATGGTGTCGTTGGCGTGCTTGCGCGCATAGTTGCCGGTCAGCGCCTCGATGCGGCGCACGCCGGAGGCGACCGCGCTCTCGCCCGTCAGCGTGATCAGGCCGATATCGCCGGTGCGCCTGACGTGGGTGCCGCCGCAGAGCTCGACCGACCAGCCGAGCGCGTTGGCACCGCGCTCGCGCGCGGTCCGGCCCATCGAGACGACGCGAACCTCGTCGCCATATTTCTCGCCGAACAGGGCGCGCGCGCCCGCTTCGCGGGCTTCGTCCACGCCCATGACGCGGGTCGTGACCTCGTCGTTCTCCAGCACCACGTCGTTGGCGATGTCCTCGACGCGGGCAAGCTCCTCCGCCGTGATCGGCTTCGGATGCACGAAGTCGAAGCGCAGCCGGTCCGGCGCGACCATCGAGCCGCGCTGGGCGATGTGGTCGCCGAGCACCTGGCGCAGCGCCTCGTGGATGAGATGGGTCGCAGAGTGATGCGCGCGGATCGACGAGCGCCTGCTGTGATCGACTTCGAGCTGGAGCGCGGTGCCGAGCTTCAGCTCGCCGCTCTCCACCGTGCCGATATGCACGAAGAGATCGCCGAGCTTTTTCTGCGTGTCGGTGACGCGGAACTTGATCCCGCCTTCGCCCGTCAGCACGCCGGTGTCGCCGACCTGGCCGCCGGACTCCGCATAGAACGGCGTCTGGTTCAGCACCAGCGCGCCGGTCTCGCCGGCCTTGAGGCTCGTGGTTTCCTGGCCGTCCTTCACCAGCGCGGACACCACGCCTTCGGCGCTCTCGGTCTCGTAGCCCAGAAATTCGGTGGCGCCGAGCTTCTCGCGCAGCGGGAACCAGATCGCCTCAGAGGCAGCTTCGCCAGAACCCTTCCAGGACTCGCGCGCCTTGGCTTTCTGGCGCTCCATCGCATCGGTGAAGGACGCCTGGTCGACGCCGATGCCGCGCGACTTCAGCGCGTCCTGCGTCAGGTCGAGCGGGAAGCCGTAGGTGTCGTACAGCGTGAAGGCGACGTCGCCGTCGAACATGTCGCCCTTCTTCAACGACGCGCTCTTCTCGTCGAGGATGGCCAAGCCGCGGACCAGCGTCTTGCGGAAGCGGGTCTCTTCCAGCCGCAGCGTTTCCTCGATCAGGTTTTCCGCGCGCATCAGTTCGGGATAGGCCTGGCCCATCTCGCGGACCAGCGCCCAGACCAGGCGGTGCATCAGCGGCTCTTTCGCGCCAAGAAGCTGCGCATGGCGCATCGCGCGGCGCATGATCCGGCGCAGCACGTAGCCGCGGCCCTCGTTCGAGGGCAGCACGCCGTCGGAGACGAGGAAGGCCGAGGAGCGCAAATGGTCGGCGATGACGCGGAACGAGGCCACCGTCTGCTCGTTCGGCCCGCTGCCCAGCGCTGACGCGGTCGCATCGATCAAATGACGGAACAGATCGGTCTCGAAAACGCTGTCGACGCCCTGCATGATGCAGGCCATGCGCTCCAGCCCCATGCCGGTGTCGATCGAGGGACGCGGCAACGGCACGCGCTCCTCCTTCGTCACCTGCTCGTACTGCATGAACACGAGATTCCAGAATTCGAGGAAGCGGTCGCCATCCTCCTCCGGAGAGCCCGGAGGGCCGCCCCAGATGTGATCGCCGCGATCGATGAAGATTTCAGAGCACGGACCGCACGGGCCGGTGTCGCCCATCGCCCAGAAATTGTCCGAGGTCGGGATGCGGATGATGCGGTCTTCGGAGAAGCCCGCGATCTTCTTCCAGAGGCCGGCCGCCTCGTCGTCGGTGTGGTAGACGGTGACCAGCAGCTTGTCCTTGTTCAGCCCGAAATCCCGGGTGATCAGGGTCCAGGCAAGCTCGATCGCGCGCTCCTTGAAATAGTCGCCGAACGAGAAGTTGCCGAGCATCTCGAAGAAGGTGAGATGGCGCGCGGTGTAGCCGACATTGTCGAGGTCGTTGTGCTTGCCGCCCGCGCGCACGCATTTCTGCGAGGTGGTGGCGCGCTGATAGGGCCGCTTCTCGACGCCGGTGAAGACGTTCTTGAACTGCACCATGCCGGCATTGGTGAACATCAACGTCGGGTCGTTGCGCGGCACCAATGGCGAGGACGACACGATCTCGTGGCCGTTCTCGGCAAAGAAGTTCAGAAAGGTCGACCTGATCTCGTTGACGCCGCTCATGTTCATCCAATCGGGTGTGCTTGGACCCGCTTCCTTGCCATCCAAACCTGTGATTTGGGCTGATATCTGCGGGCCAAAGCGCTTTTAGACAAGGCCAGCTTCGCTGTCCAGAAACTGTGCAGAGAGATCAGAGGGTTGCCGTATCAGCGCAATCCCGTTGCAATCCCGTTGAAAGGCGCAAAGCCCGCGTTGACAGGCTTGGCCGGGCTGTGGTCTGTACCTATTTGTATCGTACGGCCACGTCGGGAGAGACCGGCTTTGGGTAGCCGGCGCCGAAGGAGCAACCGCCCCGGAAACTCTCAGGCAAAAGGACCGCGTGGCTTTGACAGCATCTGGAAAGAGGCGCCGACGGGCTTGATGTCCGGATGGCGTCCGCCGACGGGATAATACTCTCAGGCACAGCGACAGATGGGGCTTCGACTGGTGTCCATCGGGGAATCCTCCCCGGGGAACCGCCGAGGGCCCCTGTGATGCTAGCGCGCGACGACCAAGACTCCCTGAAACGTACCCCCCTTCACGGGCTGCATGTGTCCCTCGGCGGCAAGATGGTGCCGTTCGCGGGCTATGACATGCCCGTGCAATATCCCGCCGGCGTGCTGAAGGAACACCTTCACACCCGCAGCCAAGCCGGCCTGTTCGACGTCTCCCATATGGGCCAGCTCCGCTTGCTGCCGAAGTCCGGCAAGGTCGAGGACGCCGCCCGCGCGCTGGAGCGGCTGGTGCCGCAGGACATCGTCGCGGTTGCGCCGGGGCGGCAGCGCTATGCCCAGTTCACCAATGCGGATGGCGGTATCCTGGACGATCTGATGGTCGCCAATTTCGGCGATCACCTGTTCCTGGTGGTCAACGCCGCCTGCAAGGCCGAGGACGAGGCGCATCTGCGCGCGCACCTCTCGGACGAC
>NZ_JBFULT010000386.1:0-7278 GCF_054049755.1 Bradyrhizobium sp. P5_C11_2 | reverse complement strand
ATTCATCGCGCTTTAGCCGCCCGCCTTCGGGGGGGGGGAGCACTCAGCCCAGCACGTCCTGATTGATGATGTTCTGCCGGATCGGGTCGCCATCGAGCACGCTGAGGATGTTGCGCGCGGTCTGCTCGCTCATGCGGCTCACCGCCTCGACGGTGACGCCGGCGACATGCGGGGCCATGATGACGTTCGGCAGCGCGAACAGCGCATTGCTGACCGGCGGTGGCTCCTGCTCGAACACGTCGATGCCGGCACCGGCGAGCTTGCCCGAGGCGAGCGCCTCATACAGCGCCTTCTCGTTGACGATGCCGCCGCGCGCGGTGTTGATGAGATAGGATTTCGGCTTCATCAGGCCGATCCGTGCCGCGTTGAACAGGCCAACCGTTTCCGGCGTCTTCGGGCAGTGGATGGAGACAAAGTCGGCTTGCGGCAGGGCGGCGTCGAGGTCGGCGACAGGTTCGCAACCGGCGGCCTTGATCTCGGCGGCTCCCTTGTAGGGATCGTAGACCTGTACGTTCATCTCCATCGCCAGGCAGCGCTTGGCGGTGCGGGTGCCGATGCGGCCGAAGCCGATGATCAGCACGGTCTTGCCGTAGAGGTCGAACGGCAGCATGCCGAGCCGCTCGGCCCATTTGCCATCCTTGACGCAGGCGTGCATCTCCTGCGCGCGCTTGGCGAGTGTCAGCATCATGAACAGCGCCTGCTCGGCAACCGAGGGGGAGTTCGCGCTGCCCGCGACCATCAGCGGCACCTTGCGGCGGGAGAGGGCGGGCACATCGACGGCGTCATAGCCGACGCCGATTCGTGTCACCACCTTCATGTCCTTCGATGCCTCGAGCTCGGTCTCGCCGAAGGCGGTGGCGCCGAGCGCCACGCCGTGGACCGGCGCGTGGCTCTTCAGCATCACCTCGAATTCCCTGGCGGAGATCAGGTTCGGAAACTCGACGAGCTCGATATCGTCCCGCTGGGTGAGGAGGGCGCGTGCCCCTTGCGACAAAGTTTGTGTAACGAAAATCTTCTTCTTGTTGGTCGCCATCTCTCCCCGCCTGCTCGCGTTTTCTGGCCGGCCGTCACAACACGGCGCCGGTCGCTTCGTTTAGCAGGTGCATGTTGTTGAGGTCCATCGCCAAACGCATGGGAGCCCCGTCCTTGGCGCCGGCATTGGGATCGACACGGCCGCAGACCGGCGTGCCTTCGAGCCCGAAATAGACCAGCGTCTCCATCCCCATCGGCTCGGTGACGTCGAGCACGGTGTCGAAGGTTTCTTCGCCGGGCTCCAGGTGCGCGTGGGCCTCCGTGAGGTGTTCGGGACGGATGCCGAGCAGCAGGTTTTCCGTTCGGGGCAGTGCGTTGTAGCGCGCGGCGCGGGCTTGCGGCAGCGGGAAGGAGATGCGGTCGGTCAGCCGGATGTTGAGCCTGCCGCCGACGTCCTCCAGCCGGCAGGGGAGGAAATTCATCGCCGGGGAGCCGATGAAGCCCGCGACGAAGCGCGTCGCCGGCTTGTGGTAGAGCTCGTTCGGCGTGCCGATCTGTTCGATCCGTCCCTTGTTCATCACCACCACGCGATCGGCCAGCGTCATCGCCTCGACCTGGTCGTGGGTGACGTAGACCGTCGTGGTGCGCACCTTCTGGTGCACCTTCTTGATCTCGATGCGCATCTGCACRCGCAGCTTKGCGTCGAGATTGGACAGCGGCTCGTCGAACAGGAAGACTTTTGGATTGCGCACGATGGCGCGGCCCATCGCGACGCGCTGGCGCTGGCCGCCGGAGAGCTGCTTCGGCTTGCGGTCGATCAGGTCGGTGATGTCCAGCAGGCGCGCGGCCTCCGTCACCCGCGCCTTGATCTCGGCCTTGGGATAGTGCTTGAGCCGCAATCCGAACGACATGTTCTCCGCGACCGTCATGTGCGGATAGAGCGCGTAGTTCTGGAACACCATCGCGATGTCGCGGTCCTTCGGCGGCACGTCGTTGACGACGTCGCCCCCGATCGTGATGTCGCCGTCGGTGATGTCCTCGAGCCCCGCGATCATCCGCAGCGTCGTCGACTTGCCGCAGCCCGAAGGGCCGACCAGCACGATGAACTCATGGTCGGAGATATCGAGATCGATGCCGCGCACGGCTTCGACATCGTCGTAACGCTTGATCACCTTGCGCAAGGAAACCTCGGCCATTGAACTTCAATCCTTCGATTTCAACCCTTCGTCGCGCCGGCGGTCAGGCCGGCGATGTAGTAGTCCATCAGGAAAGCATAGATGATCAGCGGCGGGGCTGCGCCGAGCAGCGCGCCGGTCATGATCTGACCCCAGTTGAAGACGTCGCCCTTGATCAGCGTGGTGGTGATGCCGACCGGCAGCACGAGCTGATCTATGGAGGTGGTGAACACCAGGGGATAGAGGAACTGGGCCCAGGACACCGTGAAGGCGAAGATGGTCGCGGCAATCAGCCCGGGCAGCGCCACCGGGATGAAGATCCGCGTCAGGGTCTGGAGCCAGGAGGCGCCGTCGATGATCGCAGCCTCATCGAGCTCCTTCGGGATCGAGGCGAAATAGCCGATCATGATCCAGGTGCAGAACGGCACCGTCAGCGTCGGATAGACGAACAGCAGCACGTACCACCGGTTCAGCAGCGTGATGCCGGTGATGTCCTGGACCGCCGCGAGCATCTTGAACAGCGGAATGAACAACAGGCTGTCCGGAACCAGGTAGGTCAGGAACACGCCGGTGGCGAGCGTCGTCGAGCCCCAGAACTTCATTCGCGCCAGCGCGAAGGCCGACGGGATGCTGATCAGCATGGTGATGATCACGACCACGATCGACACGATCGCCGAATTCCAGAAGAAGCGCAGGAACTGGTTCGAGGTCAGGAGCTCGACGTAGTTCGACAGCGTGGGGTGGAACACCCACCACGGATTGGTCGCGGCCGATATCTCCGCGCTGCTCTTGAGCGAGGTGATCAGCATGTAGAGCGGCGGCGTCAGCGAGAAGATCGCAAACAGCACCAGGAAGAAATAGGACCAGCGCAGCGCCCAGGTTCGGTCGCGGCTCATGCTGCCGTATTTGACCTTGCGGGTCGGTCCTGCCTTGTCGATTGCAAGCGTGCTCATCAGGCTTCGTTCCCGCGTTTGGAGACATCGCGAAGGATGAAGATCGCCGCGACCGCGAGGATCGGCACCATGAACAGCGAGACGCTGGCGCCGAGCGGAATGTCGCTGCCCTCGATGCCGACCTTGAAGGCCCAGGTCGCAAAGATGTGGGTTCGATCCAGCGGGCCGCCCGACGTCAGGATCCGGACGATATCGAAATTGGCGAAGGTGACGATCAGCGAGAACAGCGTGGTGATGGCGATGATGTTGCGCATCATGGGCAGGGTGATGAACCAGATCTTCTGCCACCAATTGGCGCCGTCGATCGCCGCGGCTTCATAAAGCTGGTCCGGCACGGATTTCAGCGCCGCCAGATACATGATCATGAAGAACGGCGCGCCGTACCAGACGTTGACGAGAATGACGGAAAAGCGCGCCCACGCGGTGTCGCCGAGCCAGTTGATGGGCCCGATGCCGAAGAAGGACAGCGTGTAGTTGAAGGCGCTGTAGGACGGATCGAACAGCCACAGCCAGGCCAGCGTGCTCATCGCCGGCGGGATGACCCAGGGCACCAGCAGCATGCCGCGCCATTTGCGCTGGCCTTTGGCCGGAATGTTGTGCACGAAATGCGCGACGATGAAGCCCATCAGCGCCTTGAAGAACACGGCGGTGACCGCGAAGATGCAGGATTGCTTCACCACCATCCAGAACGTGTCACGGCTGAACAGGAAGGTGAAATTGCCGACGCCGACGAATCTCTGCATCGATTTGTTCAGCGTCGCGAGATGGACGGAATAGACGGCGGGATAGAGCACGAACAGCGCAATCAGCAGGATCAGCGGCAACGTCAGGAAGAACGCCACCGACGATTTGCGTCCCATGGCATTGCGGAGGCTGCTGCGTTTGCGTGTGCTCGCCGCACGGACTGCACGACCCTGCTCAACGACGACGTCGGCCATGAATGGGCTTTCCTAACAGATTGGGCCTTCCTGACGGCTATCGAATGGCGAAGCCGGCCGAATGGGTCGGCTCCTTGCGCTACGCGGGTGTTAGAGGCGGGTTGCCCCGGCGGCTCGCGCGTGATGCGCGAACCGCCATGGCACACCCCCGGCTAACTCCGCATGAAGCCTTCGCACTCGCCCTCGGCCCAGGCGAGCGTCGTCTCCATCTTCTCGCCTTGCGAGAAACGCAGCGCCATCTTGGTCAGCGTCGCCTGGAAGTAGATCTGCTGCGCGATCTTGGGCGGCGCCGGGGACGCTGCGATCGACAGCGTCTGATGGTTATACGGGTTCGGATAGTGATAGAGCGTGCCTTTCGGCGGCCCTTCTTCCTGCCAGGTCTTCAGCGTCGTCATGTTGGCATAGGCGGGCAGATCGTAACCGCCGCTTGCCGCGACAAACTTTTCGATCGACGACGGCTGTGACAGATAGGTGAGGAGGCTCTTGGCGGCTTCCTTGTTCTTGCTGAAGCTCCACAGACCCCAGAAGTAGGGAAGGTAGGGCGCGAAGCGGCCCTTCGGCCCGGCGGGGAAGCCGTGGGTCCAGCATTGCTCGGCGACCTGAGGCGCGTCGCGCTTGGCGACGGCCCAGGCGCTCGGCGGGTTCAGGATCATCGCGCCGCGGCCCGAGATCAGCCATTTGTTGTTCGAGGCGTCATCCCAGGACGGCGCGTCCGGCGGCAGGAAGGCAATCAGCTTCTTGTAGTATTCGAGGGCTTGGCGAACCGCGTCGGTCTTCACCGTGACCTCGCCCTTGGCGTTGACAAGCTCGGCCCCGAACGACTGGAAGATCGCGCCCGCGGTGTCGACGCTGTCGGTGGTTTCGCCGAGGCCGATACCGAAGGGGAAGCCGCCCTTCTGGCAGGCCTCGGCCGCCTTCAGGAACGTGTCCAGGGTCCAGTTGTCTGCCTTGGGCGGCGCCCCGACCGGATACATTTCCTGGACGTCGATGCCGGCGAGCTTCTTCATCAGATCGATACGGGTGCAGGGTCCCTTGATCTGGCTGCCCGGAGTGGCGGGTATGGCGAGCCATTTGCCGCGCGACTGGCCGAGATATTTGACGGTGCCGTTGACGTCGCCGTTCTGCTTGATGAGCGGCTCCATCACGTCATTGAGCGGCTCGAGATTCTCGGAATAGGCGTGCGGCCACCAGGTCGGCATCTGCAGGATATCGTGGCCGGATTTGGCCTGGGCTTCGGCTGCGACCGTGAGCTGGATCTTGTTGTTGTTGCTGGTGATGTAGTCGATCGAGACTTCGACCTTCTCCTTGGCGCCCCACTCGTTGACGAGGGCCGTGGAGGCGTTGTTGGCGCCGGGCACCCAGTGGTCCCAGAAGCCGATCGAGAGTTTGCCCGCGGCGTGAGCGCCCCGGACATAGGGCGCCGTGATCAGCGCCGCGGAGGACATTGCAGTGGCAGCCACAAATTGACGTCGCGTCAGTGTCTTGCGTGACATCTCGTTTCCTCGCTTGGGTGTTTTATTGTTCTGGCGTTTCCTTTGACCTTCCGAGTTTTGCTTTTGATTTTCTTCTTGGAAGTTTCTTGTTAGTGCCTTCGCCTCGCTGGCTGATCACGCGCGGCGGGGCAAATTGGTAGCGCGATCAGATCATGATTGATCGCGTCTGTCGAGGAAGGCGAACAGCTCGTCGCCTAGAACTAACGTTGGCCCGGAACATGGCTGCGCTGCCCGGAAGCGCGGGCCGGATGTGAACCGCCGCCGCGCATTTTGCGACGCACACTTTGCGCGATGCCGGCTTGGGACATTGCGTGCGCAATTACGCCGCAGTTTCGAATAAGCCTGCATAACCGCTTCGCGCGAAAGACTTTTCGGGCGTGGAAAGCAATTCTCGGCGGCTAGACCGCGAAGCTGCGAAAACGATAGAGTTGTAACCGCCGGGTGGCTCTCACCCCGACAGGCCAAACAGATCGACGATGGAGACGAGAATGATCAACCCGGCGCCGCCAGTGCGGCTTTATCTGCGACGATGGTTCGCGCTGGGCTCCGTGCTGGCGATGCTGCTCGGCGCAGCCGCGGTGGCGAACGCGCAAGGCCTGGTCAAGGGCGTTCAGGATGGCGCTGCGGCCGGCAACAAGGCGGCCGGTCCGGTCGGCGGCGTGCTGGGCGGCGCGATCGGCGGCGTGGTCGGCGTCTTCACCGGCGTGCTCGGGGTCGGCAACAACAACAACCAGGCGCCGGCCGCCAAGGACGGAACCAAGGACGCCAAGCAGGATGCCAAGCAGCAAGGCGCCGGCAAGGACAAGGATGCCAAGAACGCCAAGGCGGGCAAGGGCGCCAAGGCGACCAAGGAAGCCAAGAACACACCCCAGGACAAGGACGTTACGGTTCTGACCCAGAGCGGCGCACCGCAGCTCACGGCCGACCAGATCGTCACCAACAGCGATTCCTATATCGAGCGGATCAAGACCGAGCTGAATTTGACGCCCGATCAGGAGAAGCATTGGTACGGCTTCTCCAGCGCCATGCACTACCTTGGGCATAATGGTGCAGAGCGGCTCAACCTGCGGGTCGCGCGCGCCAAGCGGGATCCCCCGGACGACATCGTCGAGCAGATGCGCAACGAGGCGCAGTTCCTGATCGACCGCGCCGCCGACCAGCGCAATGTCGCCGATGCTGCCGAACCGCTCTATTCGAGTCTCGACGACAAGCAGAAGCAGGTCTTCATCCAGGAGATGGTGCGCTTGAGTCACGAGCGCGGGTTGGATTGATCAACTTGAATCGGATCGGGCGCGTCCGAATTAACGCCGCCCGCCACGAATTCGTGAACGCTCCCGTAGTCTCGGTTATGATTAGGTTCGAGTGGTTGCTGCGGGGTTGATATGACAGGCGGGCTCTCCGTTTTCCTGGTTGAAGACGAGGCGTTGATCCGGATGATGATGGCTGAGATGGTGGAGGAGCTTGGCCACCATGTCGTCGCCGAAGCCGACAACGTTCGGGACGCCAGCGCCTTTGCGATGACCGCGCAGTACGACCTCGCCATCCTCGACATCAACCTCATGGGCGTCTATGTCGATCCCGTCGCCGACCTGATCGAACGCCGCGGCAAGCCGTTCCTGTTCGCGACGGGCTATGGGCCGGAACTGCTGCCGTCGCTGCTCCGGCGCCGGCCGATCCTGCGCAAGCCGATCTCCCTCGACCAGCTCAAGGCGATGATCGAATCGATGTTTCCGGAGACGTCCAGCTC
>NZ_JBFULT010000385.1:0-7298 GCF_054049755.1 Bradyrhizobium sp. P5_C11_2 | reverse complement strand
GTGCAATGCCGGCGTGATGGCGATCGACGGGCGCCGCGCGCTCGCGATCCTCGAGCGGATCGGCAATGCCAATTCCAAGGGCGAATATTATCTGACGGATGCGGTCGGTATCGTCCGCGAACAGGGATGGGAGTCCGTGGTGATCGAGACCAGCGAGGACGAGGTGCGCGGCATCAACACCAAGGCGCAGCTAGCGGAAGCGGAAGCCGTGATGCAGGCGCGGCTGCGCAAGGCCGCGATGGAGGCCGGCGTCACGCTGATCGCGCCCGAGACCGTATATCTCGCCGCCGATACCGTGTTCGGCAAGGACGTGACCATCGAGCCGTTCGTGGTGATCGGCCCCGGCGTGTCGATCGCCGACGGCACCGTGATCCACTCGTTCTCGCACATCGTCGAGACCAAGCTCGGCAAGAACGTCTCGATCGGCCCCTATGCGCGGCTCAGGCCCGGCACCTCGCTCGGCGACGGCGCGCGCATCGGCAATTTCGTGGAGACCAAGGCGGCGACGCTGGAGGCCGGCGTCAAGGTCAACCATCTCTCCTACATCGGCGACGCCACCGTCGGCGCCAATTCCAACATCGGCGCCGGCACCATCACCTGCAACTACGATGGCTTCAAGAAGCACAAGACCATCATCGGGAAGGGCGCTTTCGTCGGCACCAATTCCTCGCTGGTGGCTCCGGTGAAGATCGGCAATGGCGCCTATATCGGTTCGGGCTCGGTGATCACGCGCGACGTGCCCGACGATGCGATGGCGCTGGAGCGCAATCAGCAGACCATCCGCGAAGGCGGCGCTACGCGCTATCGCGAGCTGAAGACCGGCGGCAAGAAGCCGGAGAAATGAGCAGCCGCGTGCCGGCCCCTGATCGGTGCTGTTAGGGCTGCGCTCGTGGACGACGACTTCATCGACGATATGATCGCATTCCTCGTCAAGCGCGTCATCACGCCGCCGGGACAATGGGTGCTGGAACAGTTCGGCGAGCGCCGCCCAAACGAGATCGCGTCGYTGTTCACCGGACTGGCGTTCTGGGCGTTCGTCGTTTTCCTGGTGTTTGCCCTGGTGCTGGGGTGGTAGGGCCTTCCGCTATTGGTCGTCGGAGAATTCCGAGAAGATCGCGCGGGTCAGGCGCCAGCCGCGCGGCTTGGCACGCTTGGCCGGTTCGCCGGCGGCGTGCTTGACGAAGACGGGCTTGTTTTCCCTGCCGCGCTGGGGTGGCGGCCAGTGGGCGAGGTGCGTGCCCGAGGTCTCGCTGGCGCTCATATACCTCGATGACAGACCTTTGCGGTCGGACGAGCCTTTCATGGCCTTGATCTCCTTGATGGGAATCGTTGGCCAAATTTATTGACAGCGAGTTAATGTGCGGGGTTAAAGGCCGGCCAAATCGACGCACGTTAGGGCTACCACCATTTGGTGCTGTCGCAATCCGCAATAATTGTTGAGTATCCGGTTCGTTGCGAACTTCGATAGAAACCGAGCGCGTCGTTTAGGCGATTTTTCGACGATTTGGGGGATATTGATCCGCATGTGCGGGATTGTCGGCATTCTCGGGCGCGAGCCGGTTGCAGAGCAATTGGTGGATTCGCTCAAACGTCTCGAATATCGCGGTTATGACTCCGCGGGCGTCGCCACGCTCGAAGGCAAGCATCTCGAGCGCCGCCGCGCCGAGGGCAAGCTGAAGAATCTGGAGAAGCGGCTGGAAGCCGAGCCGCTGAAGGGCACCACCGGCATCGGTCACACCCGCTGGGCCACCCACGGCAAACCGACCGTGCACAACGCCCACCCGCATGCGACCGAGCGCGTCGCCGTCGTCCACAACGGCATCATCGAGAATTTCCGCGAGCTGCGCGAGGAGCTCGAGAAGAAGGGCACGGTGTTCCACACCGAGACCGACACCGAGATCGTGCTGCATCTCGTCGACGATCTGCTGACGCGCGGCAACAAGCCCGTCGAAGCGGTGAAGCTGACGCTGGCGCGGCTGCGCGGCGCCTTCGCGCTCGGCTTCATCTTCGCCGGCGAGGACGATCTGATGATCGGCGCCCGCAACGGCCCGCCGCTCGCGATCGGCTATGGCAACGGCGAGATGTATCTCGGCTCCGACGCCATCGCGCTCGGCCCGTTCACCGACACGATCAGCTATCTCGAGGATGGCGACTGGGTCGTCCTGACTCACACCAGCGCTGATATCTTCGACAAGGGCGGCCACACCRTCCAGCGCGACAAGATCAAGCACGCCGCCTCGACCTCGCTGGTCGACAAGGCCAACTACCGCCACTTCATGGCGAAGGAGATCCACGAGCAGCCGGAAGTGGTCGGCCACACCCTGGCGCGCTATGTCGACATGGCGACCGAGCGCGTCTCGCTGCCGGTCAAGCTGCCGTTTGACTTCAAGACCATCCAGCGCATCAACATCACCGCCTGCGGCACCGCGAGCTATGCCGGCTTCGTCGCAAAATACTGGTTCGAGCGCTTTGCGCGCGTGCCGGTCGAGGTCGATGTCGCCTCCGAATTCCGCTATCGCGAGGCGCCCTTGCGCAAGGGCGATCTGGCGATCTTCATCTCGCAATCGGGCGAGACCGCCGACACCCTGGCGGCGCTGCGCTACGCCAAGGATCAGGGCGTGCATACGGTGGCCGTCGTCAACGTGCCGACCTCGACGATCGCGCGCGAGAGCGAGACCGTGCTGCCAACGCTCGCCGGGCCCGAGATCGGCGTTGCCTCGACCAAGGCCTTCACCTGCCAGCTCATGGTGCTGGCAAATCTTGCAATCGCGGCCGGCAGGGGGCGCGGCGAATTGTCCGAGGCGGACGAGACCAAGCTGGTCCACGGCCTCGTCGAGATTCCGCGCCTGATGGCGGCCGCGCTCACCACCGAGCTCCAGATCGAGAAGCTCGCGCGCGAGATCGCGAAGTCGCGCGACGTGCTCTATCTCGGCCGCGGCACCAGCTTTCCGCTCGCGCTCGAGGGCGCGCTGAAGCTGAAGGAAATCTCCTACATCCACGCCGAAGGCTATGCCGCCGGCGAGCTCAAGCACGGCCCGATCGCGCTGATCGACGAGACCATGCCGGTCGTCGTCATCGCGCCTTACGACCGGGTGTTCGAAAAGACCGTCTCGAACATGCAGGAGGTCGCCGCCCGCGGCGGCAACATCATCCTGATGACCGATGCCAAGGGCGCGGCGGAGGCGACCGTCGAATCACTCGTCACCATCGTCATGCCCGACATGGCGGCGGCGTTCACGCCGATGGTTTATGCCGTCCCCGTGCAGCTGCTTGCCTATCATACGGCTGTTATCATGGGCACCGACGTCGACCAGCCGCGCAACCTCGCGAAATCAGTGACCGTGGAATAGGCAGAAGGATCAGGCCGCGCTCTTCCAAAACCTGCTAGAAGACCCTAGCTTGGACCGAAGCGACCGACCTGGAACCCGAATGACCCCCCGCGACGACGCGCCTGCGCCGCTTGATCCCATCCCGGAACCTCATACCGGCCTGATGGGCCGCTTTCGCAATTATTTTCTCACCGGCCTCGTGGTGACGGGGCCGATTGCGATCACCCTGTATCTGGTATGGTGGTTCGTCACCTGGGTCGATGGCGTAGTGCGCCCCTTCGTGCCGTTGGCCTACCGGCCCGAAACCTATTTGCCGTATGTCGTTCCCGGTTGGGGACTGATTGTCGCATTCTTCACGCTGACGCTGGTCGGATTCCTCGCGGCCAACCTGATCGGCCGGACGCTGGTCGATATCGGCGAGACCTTTCTCGGCCGGATCCCGGCCGTGCGCGCCATCTATCGCGGCTTGAAGCAGGTGTTCGAGACGCTGTTCTCGGGCAAGGGCTCGAGCTTCCGGAAGGTCGGCCTGGTCGAGTTTCCCTCGCCGGGCATGTGGTCGATCGTGCTGATCTCGCAGTCGCCGAACGAAGAGGTCGCGCGCAGCCTGCCGGGGCAGGAGGAGCACGTCTCGGTGTTCCTGCCGTGCTCGCCGAACCCGACCACCGGCTTCTTCTTCTACGTGCCCAAGAGCAAGATCGTCGAGGTCGACATGAGCACCGAGGACGCCGCAACGCTGATCATGTCGGCCGGCGTGGTGCAGCCGGGCGCGGCGCCCGACCCGAAGAAGGCCGCGGCGCTCGCCGGCATGGCGAACGCCGCCCGCATCGCCAATGCGGCGGCGCTCAAGCCCCAGCCTGCGAAGGTGGAGTAGGGCCATTCCCGTTTCGGATGGCCGCATTCACCCAAGCACTTTCGTCCTCTGCTAATCTCCCGGTTGAACTTCGACCTGGAGTGCACGATGTCCAAAACCATTGCGATCCTCGCACCCGGCGCCATGGGCAGCGCCGTGGCCCGCCGCCTCAGCGAAAACGGCGCGCGCGTCTTGACGTCGTTGAAGGGGCGCAGCGAGGCGACGCTGAAACGCGCGGCGGATGCCGGCATGGTCGGCGCCGAGGACGACGCGATTGCGGACGCCGACATCATCCTCTCGATTGTGCCGCCGGGCGAAGCCGTGGCTTTGGCCGAACGCCTGGCCGCGCTGATCGTCCGGCGCGCGAAGAAGCCGCTCGTGGTCGATTGCAACGCGGTCAACGTCGATACCGTACAACGGATCGAGGAGATCATCGGCTCGGCACAGGCGCCGTTCGTGGATGGCGGCATCATCGGCTTCCCGCCGCAGCCCGGCGGCAAGAGCCCGGCCTTCTACATGTCCGGCGAGTACGCCAGGGATGCCGCGGTTCTGAAGGATTTCGGTCTCGACGTGCGCATCGTCGAAGGCCCGGTCGGCGCAGCCTCGGCGCTCAAGATGTCCTATGCCGGCATCGTCAAGGGCCTTGCCGGCATCGGCTCGGCCATGGTGATCGCGGCAACCAAGGCCGGCGCGGCCGATGCGCTGCGCGACGAGCTCGCATTGAGCCAGCCCGCGATTCTGGCGCGGCTCGAAGTGGCGCTGCCGGACATGCTTCCAAAAGCCTATCGCTGGGTCGCGGAGATGCGCGAGATTTCCGGCTTTCTTGGCGCCGACCATCCAGCCGCCCAGATCTACGAGGGTTTTGCGCGGTGGTTCGAGCACCTTGCCGAGGACGCGAACGGCGAGGCGGTGGATGCCGGGCTGATGAAGGCATTTGCGGCGAGCATCGCGCAGAAGAAGGCCTAGTCGTCCGGTCTGACGTCACGGCAATGGATCACTTGCCATGCACCAGAACTGAATCCAGGAAACATTGGATGTCCCGGTCGCTTGCGAGCCGCACGACCGGGACGTCCGCGCCATACTGACCACGCTCGGCCTCGATGACAGGCACGCGTTCCGTGTCGTAGCGCCACGCCTCCCGCATCAATTTCCAGTCGAACTGTTCCGGGCACGCCTCGGGCAGGTCGGGCCGCGTCTTGTCGCGATCGAAAGCYGAACGCCAGAGAATGCGCCATTGGCAGAGCCAGCGCGGGCGGTCGATCACGACCAGCGTATCAGCGCGCGCGAGCGTGAGATCGAAGGCAAGCCCCGAGAAGCTGCCATCAACGACCCATTCATCGCCCGCGATCGCTTCAGTGACGCGTGTCCGAAAGCTCGGCTTGTCGGACGGCTTCCAGCCCGGCCGCCAGTAGAGCACGTCGAGATGCACCACCGGCAGCGCGAGCTTTTGCCCGAGCTTCAGGGCGAGGCTCGTCTTTCCGCTTCCCTGGCAGCCAACGACGATGATCCGGCGCATCGCCGCAAGGTTGCATGAAGTCGACCGCGGCGAAAGGGTAGGTCTTCTGAAACGGCTCTGTCCACGTCGTCATTGCGAGGCTCATCTGTTATTGTCTGTGCGGAAGCAGTTCTTCTGCAACGGGAGTTCGAATGAGAGTGCTGGTGATCGGCGCGGGAGCGCTCGGAGGCTATTACGGAGCTTGCCTGGTCCGAGCCGGCGGCGACGTGACCTTTCTGGTGCGGTCCGGGCGGGCCGAGCATTTGCGGCGGAATGGATTGCAGGTCGTGAGCCCGCATGGTGACTTTGCCGTGCAGCCGAAGATCATCCTGGCAAATGATCTCAAGGAGCCGTTCGACGTCGTGCTCGTCGGGGTGAAATCCTATTCGCTCGACGATGCGATGGCCCAGTTTGCCCCGGCAGTTGGCGCCAACACGATGATTTTGCCGATACTCAACGGGTTGAAACATATCGACGCTCTGACCGCGCGGTTCGGCGCGACGCGCGTTCTCGGCGGGTTGGCGAACGTCAGTGCCGGCCTCGATGCGGATGGTCGTGTCGTTCAGTTCATGGCCAATCAGACGATCGTCTTCGGCGAGATCAAGGGTTCGTTGAGCGAGCGTGCGCTCGCGTTGGAGGCGCTGCTCCAGGTCTCGGGTATTGATGTGCGCGCCAGCGAAGCGATCATGCAGGACATGTGGGAGAAGTTCGTCCAGCTCAGCACGCTGGCCGGCATCACCTGCCTGATGCGCGCGAGTATCGGAGACATTTTGGCCGTGCCGAACGGCGAACAGTCCATTTTTCGGTTATTCGCGGAATGCTGCACCGTTGCGACGGCTTCGGGGTTCGAGCCGCGCGCTCCGTTCATCGAGTTTGACCGAAAGCTTTTCACGACCCTGGACTCGCCGCTCAAGGCCTCGATGCTGCGGGACATCGAACGCGGTTCGATCACCGAGGCAGAACATATCCTCGGCGATATGGCCAATCGGGCCCGTACGCTGGGCATCGACACGCCCTTGCTGGATCTCGCCCGCGCGCATGTGGCGGCCTATGAAGTCGGACGCCAAAGAGCCGCGAGCTAACCCGCTCCGATCAGCGGGATCGCCTCATCGCGCTCATAGAGATAGAGCAGGCACCGCAGCGCCTCGCCGCGCTCGCCCTTGAGCTTCGGATCGTCCTTCATGATGCGCAGCGCCTCGTCGCGGGCCTGCGTGATCAGCTGGCCGTGCACTTCGGAGCGCGCGATACGGTAGCCGGGCAGGCCGCTCTGGCGCACGCCCAGCACGTCGCCTTCGCCGCGCAGCTTCAGGTCCTCCTCGGCGATGCGAAAGCCGTCGGTGGTCTCGCGGATCACCTTCAGCCGCGCCTTCGACATCTCGCCGAGCGGCTCCGAGTAGAGCAGCAGGCAGGTCGAGGCTTCCGAGCCGCGCCCGATGCGCCCGCGGAGCTGGTGCAGTTGCGCAAGTCCAAACCGCTCGGCGTTCTCGATCACCATGATGGTGGCGGCCGGCACGTCGACGCCGACCTCGACCACGGTGGTCGCGACCAGCAGCCCGATCTCGTGCGCGGCGAACTGCGCCATCACCCGGTCCTTTTCAGTGCCCTTCATCTGGCCGTGGACGAG
>NZ_JBFULT010000384.1:0-7299 GCF_054049755.1 Bradyrhizobium sp. P5_C11_2 | reverse complement strand
GTGGTCTCAGCTCACCGTCGCCCGGCCAAGGCCCGAAGCATCTCTTCCAAGGGCTGCCGATGGGATCGTCTCGAAAGTAGCGTTTGCGCTGCCAACTGCACCCCATTCATTCGCGCCGCGAACGAAATTTCCGAGTCAAACGCACTGCTCACCCCAATGCGGGGAAGCGCGAATTGTTTGAGGCGATCGTTGCCCAGCTGACCGTGTCGCGTTGTTACGGCGCTCAAATAGCCCACCTCTTTGGCGAGATGCTCTTCACGCGCACCGCACGCCCCATACGGATAAGCGTGATGCCGGACAGGCAACTGAAGTAAGTTCTCCAGATAGTTGCGGTTATCGGCCATCTCGGCTCGCGCTAAGGTCGCGTCAAGGGTCGCCAGCGCTGCGTGTGAGGTAGTGTGCCCGCCAATTGATGCGAGAGGATGACGCGATAACTCTTGAAGCGCGCCCTCGTCAAGGAAGTATTGGTTGTTCAACGTCGATATCGAAATACCAGCATTGTTGAAGGTCGGCGCAAGCATTTCGGCACGTTTGTAATCCTGGTGAACCCACTGGTCGACTCTTGTCAGGGCGAACCGCTTGCTCTCGAAGTCTGGACAATGAAACCGAATGCCCATTGCATCGATTGTGATGTCATCTCTTGAGCGAAACAGCTCGCGCAATCCTAACCACCAGGACTGCATGGTCCGCGTTAGCGCAGCCGTCGGCACGTACACCATGAATGGAGCGTTGTTACGCTCAAGGATTGGAAGCGCCACCGAGACATTGTCCCGGTACCCGTCATCGAATGTGAGGACCGCGTAGCGGCGCGATTGGTCATTTCTGGCCAGTCGCTCAAGGCACTCCTCGAGGCTGACAATCGCCCATCCTTCCTGTTGGAGCCAACTGAGGGAGTATTCAAATAGTTCAACGGAAGTTCCGGTCATTAATTCCGACCGACAATCCCGCTGAATTTCGTGAAACATTACGATCGCCGCCCTACCAGCGAAGATCCTGCGAAAGGCCRGAAAAAATCCGGCGCTCCCGATTGCATGAAATACAAGGTCTTTAACCTGCCGCTTCAATTGAGGCGAGCTCCGCAGTGGTGATTGATCCGTTCGGCCCTAGGCGACACCGACGCTCAGGGCACAACTTCGATACAAGTTTAGCTAGAGGCTGCGAATAACGCACTTCGATTTGAGTTCAGCCGGTGCCACGTTGTGGCTACCCCATCTTGAGTATTGGTCGGCCCTTGGACGGGTGGTACCGTGGGGAATGGCCTCCCAACTTCTGATGGACTCGAAGCGGGCGCACCACTACAGGGTGGAGATCAGGCTCGCGGATCGGTTACGCAATTCTTCGCGCGCGGAGCGCAAGCAACTTTACAGCTCGGTGTATGAAGAGCTGTTTCGCGAGGTGCCGTACCACCCGCTGCTCGTGCTTAAGAGCCAGGGGGCGGTGAAGCGGGCCGAGTTGCAGGAGCTGTTCGAGACGCTCCGTCCGTTCCTGAATCCTGACACGGTCTATGCGGAGATCGGAGCTGGCGACTGCGCGCTCACGATGCTCGTCGCGCCGCAGGTGCGGAAAGCCTACGCGATCGATGTCTCCGAGACGGTGACGCGCGGCGCGAGCGCACCGAGCCTTGAAGTCGTGCTCTCCGACGGCATCAGCATTCCAGTAAAGGCGACGCTGATCTTCTCGAACCAGCTGATGGAGCATCTCCATCCGGATGACGCCCGCGACCAGCTCGCGAACGTGTTCGCCGCGCTAGAGCCCGGCGGAAAATACTTCTGCATCACGCCGAACCGCATGAACGGCCCGCACGACGTCTCCGGCGGCATCGATGAAGTGGCGCGGGGCTTTCACTTGCGCGAGTACACGAATCGTGAACTAGCGAGCCTGTTCCGCTCCGCGGGTTTCGCGCGGGTGCAGGCTTTCGTGCGCATCCGCAACTTCCAGACGACGCTGCCGCTGGGCGTTGTGATCGCGCTCGAAACCGTCGTCGGCTGCCTGCCGCGGAGCCTCGGATGGCGCGTTTCGAACCTGCCGATACTGCGCCGCATCCTCGGAATCCAGCTCATCGCGACGCGTCGCTGAGGACACGTCTCAGACGCTCCTGGAGTGGTCGACAACCAGTATTTGTTCGGCGACAAGCTGCTGATTCCTGACCGGCGGCAACCGAAACGCCGCCGCTCGTTGGCGAGATCTCGCAACCGGCCACGCAGAGCCGCGTCCAGAGGCCGTTGCGCGCTTGGCGGCGGGGCCTAGCCAATTTTTGAAAGCGGCTCGCGAAGGGCAGCCGCATCGAGCTCTGCTCGGCCAGAAGCTTCTTCAGCTTCGCGTTCTCCTCTTCCAAGGCCATTAGCCGCTTCGCCTTGCAAACGTCCATGCCGCCGAATTTGGCCTTCCAATTTGTGGATCGTCGCCTCGGAGACCCCATGCCTGCGCGCGAGGTCGGTCGTCTTCGCCCACCCTCATGCTCCTTCGATACCGCGATAATCTGCTCTCCCGTGAACCTTGCTCGCTTCATCTGTCCCTGCTTCTTCGGCCCGGGCTCTAACTCGTTCTGGAGGAAATATTCGGTCGCAGGTCAAGTGTAAGCAAAAGGGCTGGTGGCGGGGGCTGAGTGGCCACCCAATTGAGTACTCGGTGATGAACGAATTCGCGATCGCTGCCGTCTATGTAGACCCGCAACCTGAACGCCGCGCCCGACTTCTGGGTGCTCATTCCGATGCATCATGCACAACGAGCCTCGGCTTCGCTGATCGATTGGGTCGACGATAACGCGAAATCCAAGGGAAGCCGACGGGGTAGTCCGAAAGGGCCGGCACTTGAGGCGAATTTGACCGTAGGATACGAGCGTATAACCACGTTACCGTGGTCCTTTCGCACACTGTTGCCCGGGTCGCCAGGGCTGAACGCCCCTGCTGAGTGCGCCGCATCGGAGAGGCCGGCCGGACGGGAAGTCAGCCTGCGCCAAGGGAGCCAAGTCGATGAAAGCACGAACCCGGATTCCGCTGACGAACGGTTGGGATCACGCGATGGAGGTGATGTCCCGCGAGATTCGCTCGATCAAGGATCCTGGCAAGGTTCTTGATATCCTCGAAGCTGGTTGCGGCCAGAAGTGGGATCTCGACATCGGCGGCGGCGGATATGTGCTGACCGGCATCGACCTCGACCCCGAAGCCCTTCGCATCCGGCGCGACGAAACGAAGGACCTCCACGAAGGCATCGTCGGGGATCTGCGCACGGCCGATTTCGGTCAGCGGACCTTCGACGTCATCTTCAACTCCTTCGTCCTGGAGCACGTACCGGGGGCGCAGCAGGTCCTGGAGAACTTCAACAGATGGGTGAAACCGGGCGGGCTGATCATCATCATGATCCCCGACCCCTATTCGGCGTACGGCTTCACCGCCAGGATGACCCCGCACTGGGTTCACGTGCTCTTCTATCGCCTGATCCTCGGATGGAAGAACGCCGGCAAGCCAGGCTACGGCCCCTACAAGGTCACCTACGACCAGGTGGTGTCGCGCGAAGGCATTCGGGCGTTCTGCGAAGAGAACGGACTGGTCCTGGCCGCCGAATACGGGATGCCTAGCAGCCACGGCCTGAACAACAACAGCCTCAAGCTCAAGCTGGTGGAAGCGTACAAGAAGACGCTTCATGTCCTGTCCCTCGGCCGCCTGAGCTCCGATCACAACGACATCATCTTTATCATCCGCAAACCGGCTCTTCCCGCGAGGGCGGACCTGCAGGTCAGCACTGCCGTTCCCGCCTGATTTGCAGGTTCTAGCGACGGGTCATATCTATCAAGCGCCGGCGGATCGCGCGGCGCAGAGCCGCCACGCTTCCCGGCATTCTCGTGATTTATCGCCAAGTCGGATTCCTATGAAGTCGCGGTGCGAACGGAAGAAGATCGAGATGCTGTTCGCACGCCTGAAGCGCATCCTGCGCTTCGACCGGCCCAGGTTGAGAGACCCATCAGCGGCTCGAGACGAGTTTCTCCCCACGGCTCAGATCCTAAGGAAGCAATAATCGAGCGACCTCATGAGCGGTGAAGCCGCGTTGCTTCCCTGTTTTGTTTGGGCCTCCAACGCGATCACCGTACCGCATCGGCGTGATCAAGCTTCCCGGCGGAGACGACCTCTTTCCGCGAAGGAGCGGATGGAGGCGGATCTTTGGTGACGGGTCGCGCAGTCCAGATTTTGATGATCTGCGGGACCGACCTAAACGTTGGTATAAATCATACTTTGAAAGTTTTTTCGCCACTTTTGCTTATTAACCCGCAAGCGAGCTATCGGGGGGGCAAGTTCCCGAAGCTTTGAAATCCGCTCGCGGTCCGAGGCTGCGATGCGTTGAAATGTGTTCGCGAAGCCAGTCGCTGCGAGCATGCGGTATGTTGCGCGCCATCGTGATGCGCGGCAGTGGAATGCCCTCGTCAACGTCAACGAGAAACAACTTCCGTAACTCGAAGGAGTCTGAAATTGGATACTACCGGCACGATCACGTCATTCTCGGCTGCGCCGAAAACGTACCTTAGCATTGGGGGGGACAGCTACTACGTTCAGACCCCGGGCAAGAGCTACAGCATGACCAATCTCGACCCCCAGACTCTACAATTTTCAATTCAACCTGGCGATCGCGCCTGGTTCGATGGATCAGGTGTCGATCGCTCTGAAATAATGTTGGCTAACTATATTCAACCGGGGACTCCCACCGCCATCGACTACCAGTTTGCGGTGCAGCCCAACGGGCCAAACAACACATTCGTCAACAACGCATGGTTCTTTGTTACCGCAGAAATGCATGATGGCGGCACTGTGGCTGGAACCTCGCCGCCATTCGCAGTTCAGCTCGCCGGCGACCATCTGCAGCTTGTCGCGCGCTATGTCCAAYCTGGCGGGAATCCCGCCCAGGGCTCCTCCGATCTGCATAATCTGGTGCTATGGACCGACCCGAACCCGATTGTTCCGGGGAAGTATTACGACATCAACATCCAGGCCAACGTCTCGAACAGCGGCGGCGGCTATCTCAAGCTGGCGGTCGACGGCCAGCAGGTCGTGAACTATTCCGGCCCGCTGGGCTATGGCTCGCCGACCTATTGGGAAGAAGGCCTGTATCGGAATTCAGGTCCTACCGAGAGCGTGACCGCCGACTTTCGCAATTTGACGCTGGTCACTGGGTCGACGGCAAACGGCTGGCAGGGTGTGGGCGGCGCGCCCACGTCGCCAACCACCCCGCCAAACGTCGCGCCGACAGTGACCCAGGCCACCGCTTCACCGGGGACAGGAATCGAGCATGTCGGCGATACCATCACATTGACGCTCGGCTTTAGCGAGGCCGTGACCGTCACGGGCACGCCCACACTGAAGCTCAACGACGGCAATACCGCCACCTATGTCGGTGGTTCCGGTACGGGCACGCTCACCTTCCGCACCACGGTTGCGTCGACCGACACGAATACCTCGGCGCTCGCCATCACCGGTGTCAATCTTCCGAGCGGCGCGAGCATCAAGGACGCCTCCGGTCTCGCGGCGAACCTGTCGGGTGCGGTGAAGACCTTCACCGGTCTCCAGATCGATCCGATCTCGCCGGCGGTGACACAGGCCACGGCCTCTCCGGGAACGGGCATCGAGCATGCCGGCGATACCATCACGCTGTCGCTCGCCTTCAACGAGGCCGTGACGGTGACGGGCACGCCCACGCTGTCGCTCAATGACGGCGGTACGGCCACTTATGCCGGTGGTTCTGGCACGGGCACGCTCACCTTCAAGACCACCGTCGCCTCGACCAACACGAATACGTCGGCGCTCGCCATCACCGGGGTCAATCTTGCGAGCGGTGCGAGCATCAAGGACGCCTCCGGGGTCGCGGCGAACCTGTCGGGTGCGGTGAAGACGTTCACCGGTCTCCAGATCGATCCGATCTCGCCGGCGGTGATGCAGGCCACGGCTGCTCCGGGAACAGGCACCGAGCATGTCGGGGACACGATCACGCTGGCACTCGGCTTCAACGAGGCCGTGACGGTGACGGGCACCCCCACGCTGTCGCTCAATGACGGCGGCACGGCCACTTATGCCGGTGGTTCGGGTACGGGCACGCTCACCTTCAAGACCACGGTCGCCTCGACCAACACCGCCACCTCGGCGCTCGCCATCACCGGGGTCAATCTTGCGAGCGGTGTGGCCATCAAGGACGCGAGCGGTGTCGCTGCCAATCTTGCCGGCGCCGTGAAGACGTTCTCCGGCCTGCAGGTCGACCCGACGTCATCGACGCCGCCGACGACGCCCACGACGCCCACGACGCCGACGACGCCAACGACACCAACGTCGCCGCCGACCCCATCCGCGACCAAGCCTGTCCTCACGATCGCGGATGACTCGCTCTGGGTGGCCGGAAGAGGTGGTACCGTCGATCTCGGGACGAAGGTGACAACGACCGATTCGAACGATCTCGTGACCGTGCACATCACGGGGTTGCCGAAATATGAATCGATCACCGACAAGCTCGATGGTCGGACGTTCCGGGGAAATGACATCACGCTGACGGCCGCGCAGGTCGACAGCGGACTGACGCTGACCTCGACCTACAGGGGCGGGGGTCATCCGGTTGCGACACTTACGCTGACGGCAAGTGCGAAGGATCCGTCAACCGGTGCGGTTGCGACGGCTTCGCCGCAAACCATCACCGTGACGGATCCTCGACCCGCGACGACCACGACCACGACAACCTCGTCGCACCACCACCACCACACCGCGACGGCTCATCAGCCCGTTGCCACCACGACGGCCGCGACCCCGACGACCTCGCAGACGACCGAGTCTGCGGATCATCATCAGCAGACGGCCGCCGCACACACGGGGGTCTTGGCGAACCAGGGCTTTGCGCTGCTCCAGCAGCATTTTGACCCGGCCGCCAGCACCCTGGCAACGACCGCTGCGCAGCCGATCAGTGCGGCAGATCATCCGGCCGCGACCGGCTCCACGCTGGCGTCCATGGCAAGCCAGAGCTTTGCGCTGCTGAACCAGTATCTGGCCGCTCACACCGGCCATGTGGATCCCGGTCAGATCGTGGCGGCTCTGTCGCAAGCGACCGGTTGGGGCCACGACTCGTTGCTGGCGCGGCCGCAACATTAATGCCGGGCCGCACCCAGGCTCAGCGCCTGGGTGCGGCACCGTCACTGCTTGGGAATGCATGAGAAGGAACATCGTACGCGGCCGGTAGCCGCGAAGGGTTGAGTAAAAAATGGCGATCCAGAATGGAAATGCCCATGCCGCAGATCTCGGGCTTCGATCCCTGGCTCTGTTCCTGCGCCTTCAT
>NZ_JBFULT010000383.1:0-7337 GCF_054049755.1 Bradyrhizobium sp. P5_C11_2 | reverse complement strand
ACCTTCACCCTCAAGCGCATGAAGCCATGCGCGACGCCAGAAGCCGTTTTCCTAAGCCCTTGAATATTCAGGAATGACGTCATTGAGCGTCGTTRCAACTCAGGGTTGGAAGATCATCATTTTAAGTGGAGATTGAACATGACCAATAAGCAGGACACGAATTCGAAGCCGGCAGCCGAATCTCTCGATAGCCGCAAGGATGCCGCTCAGAACAAGGCATCCCAGATCTCGACCTCTGAAAAGGATGCCCTCAGCGACAGCTCCCTGAACGACGTCTCCGGCGGCCGCGTGCCTCCGACCCACGGGTTCTGACGTCCGCGCTTGGCATTGATGAGAGCTGGAGATCGAACATGACCGATCAGCAGGACACGAATTCCACAGCGAACGCGGTACCCGGCGAGAGCCTCAAGGACGGCGCTCAGAACACAGTGTCCCAAATCTCGCCGGCGACTGATGCGCTTAGCGACAGCTCGCTGGACAAAGTGTCAGGCGGCACCTGGCCGTTCAGCCCCACTGCGGCGGCCAGCTACAGCGTCAACGGCCCGGGGGGCTAGCCGAAAAGCGCTCCGCCGCGCGTCGGTGGGGAATGGCCCATCGCCAAAGCCCCGGCCGATGCCACGAAACAAAGGGCGACGCCGGGGAAATCGTTTTCTCCGGCTCTTGAAGTCCTTACGAAACAAGACCAGCGCAGCATTTCCAACGTCGGGTTGACCCAATCGACATTGATGAAGGTGGAGATTTAACATGACCAACAAGCAAGACACGAATTCCGAAGGCGACGTCGTACCTCACCAGAACCTCAAGGACGGTGTGGAGAACAAGATTTCGTCGCCGCCGGGGAAGGATGCGCTCGGCGATGGCGCGCTGGACGATGTCTCAGGCGGCCTTTGGCCCCAGGTCATGAGCGGTAATACATACAACAAGGGGATCTGATCTTGGGGCCTGACCGGCCCAGCATTGCTGAAGGTGGAGATTGAATATGAGCAACGCGCACGGCGCCAATTCCAAAGGTGAAGCCGAACCTCGCGACCTGAAGGACGTCGCCGAGACCAAGATCTCGTCCAGGTCCGACAAGGATGGACTTGGTGACAGCGCCCTGGACGATGTGTCGGGCGGCGGGTGGCCGTACCAAGGTATGAGTTCCCGGCAGGTCACTCCGACCATCTAATCTTACCACGGTGACAGTGCACTTAGCTCCTGGGCCTCGAACCCGCGAAAGCAGCCGAAGCCATCAAGTGCACTGTCACTGTCATCTGTGAGCGTCACGCATCTTGTGGCGCGGCTGCTGCGGCGGTGCGTTGCCGTGCCGGCAGGAAAAACCCCGCAATCGCGCCGGCCAGCGACAGCGTTGCGGCGAGGCTCATCGCCGCGGCAAATCCGCTCTCGAAATGCACGGCCGAATCGACCCCACCGTTGGCCGAGAAAGTCGCCACCAGCGCAGCGATGCCGAACATGCCGCCGAGGAAGCGGCCCATGTTGAAGACGCCGGACGCCTTGCCCATTTCGGCCACCGCGACCGAGCTCAGGATGGCGTTCTGCGCTGCCGGCATCGCCATCGAGACGCCGACGCCGGCCAGCACCAGCGGTGCGACCAGCGCGGAGTAGGCAACCGCGGGATTCACGATCTCGGCGATCCAGCCAAGGCCGACCGCCTGCATCAGCAATCCCGTCACCACCAGCGGCCGCTCGCCGAACCTGTTGACGACCGCGCCGGCGATCGGGGCGGTGACGAACAGCGTCGCCGTCCAGGGCAGCAGGCGAAGTCCGGCGCCGAAGGCGTCGAAGCCCAGCGCGGTCTGCAGGAACTGCGGCAGTAGGAACACGACGCCATACATCGCGGCGTAGAACAGGACGCTTGCGGACATGCCGGAGGCGAGGGCGCGCGATGCGAACAGCCGCATCGGCACCATCGGCGCGGCCGCGCGCAACTCCCAGAGCACGAAGCCGGCCGCGAACACCAGGCCTGACATCAGCGCGCCCATGACCTCGGCGCTCGCCCACCCCACGGCGTTGCCGCGCAACAGGCTCCAGACCAGCGCCAGCGCCGCAAGGGCGACGAGCGACAGTCCGGGGATGTCCAATGCGGCGGCCGGTCCGAAGCTTTCGCGCAACCGTGCCAGCACCAGGGCGATCGCGATCAGCCCGATCGGCAGGTTGATCCAGAACACCCAGCGCCAGCCGAGTTGCTCGGTGATGAAGCCGCCGATGGCCGGGCCGATGATCAGCGCGCAGCCGGTGATGCTGCTGAAAATGCCGAGCGCGCGGGCGCGCTCCTCGCGGCCGAACGTGCCGCTCAGGATCGCCATTGCGAGCGGCATCACCAGCGCGGCGCCGGCGCCCTGCAGCGCGCGGGCGGCGATCAGCGCGGTGGCATTGCCCGCGAGCGCACAGGCCGCCGACGCAACGACGAACAAGGCGATCCCGGCCGCGAACATGCGGCGGCGACCGAAGCGGTCGCCGAGCGCGGCGCCGGTCAGGAGCAGCACGGCAAAGGTCAGGTTGAAGGCGTTGACGGTCCATTGCAGCGTCTCGACCGGGCTGCCGAATTCGGCGCGGATGGCCGCGAATGCCGTCGTAACGATCATGGCGTCCAGCGCCATCATGAAGGATGCCAGCGCGGTGACGCCAAGCACCCAGTTCTGCTCGGCGCGATTGGTCGGGGTCTGCATCGCCCTGTCTCCGTGTGTCGCGCCGCCCTGTCGCGGCGCGTTCTGCCGGCTAGACGAGGCCGGAGGGGCAAAGGATGCGCCCGGAAATAATTTTTGCCGGGCCGCATCCTTCGCCGGCCGGCAAACGTCCTAGGGGTGTCGTGGCCATTTGCGCGAGCTCGATCCGGAACAGCGGGGCAACGGTTTTCCGGGAAGGGCATGCTAAAATGGAGAGATGGCGCGCGATGAGCGAGCCAGGTCGCGACATGAGCAAGGAGCACGCGATGAGAAGGACGTTGATCAGATACAAGGCCAAGCCGGAGCTGGCCGACAGGAACGCCGAGCTGGTTTCGGCCGTATTTGCCGAATTGAAGGCGGCCGGGCCGGACGGCGTGCGCTATCTGACGCTGCGGCTGGAGGACGACACCTTCATCCATCTTGTCGAGGCCGCGGCCGAGGACGGCTCGAGCCCGATCCCGAAGCTCAAGGCGTTTCAGGCATTCCAGGACGGCATCCGCGACCGCTGCGTGGAGCCGCCGCTGGTTCGTGATGTGAGGATCGTCGGCAACTACCGTATGCTGGACGAGTCCTGACCAGGCGAGGCGGAGGAGAAATGGCGCCAGACCCGCTGGCCACCGTCGATATCGAGGCCCTGCTGGCGCGAATGCGGCCGAAACTGCATCGCTACTGCGCGCGCATGGTCGGCTCGGTCGTCGACGGTGAGGATGTGCTGCAGGATGCGCTGATCAAGGCGGTGGAAGCGCTGCAATCGGTCACGCCCGTCGTCAATCCGGAGGGCTGGCTGTTCCGCGTCGCGCACAACACCGCGCTGGATTTCCTGCGTCGTCGCAACCGGCAGGAGGCGCTGCATTCGGCTGAGGAGGTGGAGATGATTGCCGACCAGCTCGATGATGTGGAAAGCCGCCAGATCGCTGCGACCAGCCTGCGCACCTTCATGCGGCTGCCGGTGGCGCAGCGGTCCAGCGTGATCCTGATGGACGTGCTCGGCTGCTCGCTTGCCGAGGTCTGCGACATCATGGATTTCAGCCTGCCGGCGGTCAAGGCCGCGCTGCATCGCGGGCGCACGCAGCTGCGTGAGTTTGCCGAGGAGCCCGACGATGTGCCGCAGCCGGGCCTGTCGGACGCCGATCGCACGCGGCTCAACGCCTATGTCGGCCATTTCAATGCCCGCGACTTCGACGCGATCCGCGCCATGATCGCCGATGACGTCAGGCTCGAGCTCGTCAACCGCACCAGGCTGAATGGCAAGGCCGAGGTGTCGCGCTATTTCGGCAATTATTCGAAGATCAGCGACTGGCACCTGGTGACGGGGCAGGTCGACGGACGTCCCGCGATCCTGGTGTTCGATCCGAATGAGCCGAACGGGCGGGCGAAATATTTCATGCTGCTGAACTGGTCCGCCGACAAGCTCGCCACCATCAGGGATTTTCGTCACGCAGCCTACGTGATCGATGGCGCGGAGTGCGTGGTGGATGGAGGGTGAGCTCGCGACGCGGCCGGTGGCTGCATCGCCGCGCGCAAGAGTKGAGCACGGGCGTGCCGCCCCTGTGGCACATAACAGCGATTTAATCTCTCCGCCTGCGACGTATTCGAGATCTGAAACGTTAGCTTGCGAGAGTTCTCGCATCCAGCGAGCGCTACGCAGGAGCTCCCTCATGCATCGTCATCTCGCCATCGCCGTCCTTGCGGCCCTTTCCACCCTGACCGTCGCGGCAACCTCTACCGCCGCGTCCGCAACCGAGGTGCAAGACACCTATTGCCTGCAGGGCCGCCAATCGGGCTACCCCGGCAATTGCGAGTTTTCCACCTATGAGCAGTGCCAGGCCACCGCGAGCGGCACCGACGAGAGCTGCGGTATCAACCCGATGCGGGCCTACGCGCCGCAGCAGCAACGGCACGTGCTGCATCGCAGCCGGGATTGAGCGGCAAGCGATGAAAGGCGCCGGCGACGGCGCCCTTATGTGGCTGCTCCACCGAACAAGAAGCAATGCGTCGGGACGCATGGGCGGCCCGTCGATGGCATGCAATCCAGCGCAGTTGTCGTCATCTCCCGAAATCGCGAAAGACCTGATGCGGCCCTCGATGGCAGACATCGGGACGGCCGCAATCGCGGCGACCGGAGTATTCGAGTATCTTCGCGATCGGAGAGGCAAGCGCGATCATGCCCAGGTTCCTGCAATGGTTCTTTCGGAGCCGCGAAACCGGTGACATCACGATCGCCCAGGCCCCCAACCTCGTTCTCTGGGTCGTCATCGTGGCCGGCGTCCTGCGCTGGGGCTGGCAGCCGCCGGGCGCTGCCGCTATTGCCCTGGACATCGTGTTCAAAGGCGGCCTCATCGTTTGGGCCCTCGACGAGATTTTCCGCGGGGTGAACCCATGGCGGCGCTGTCTTGGCGGAGCCGTGCTGGCTTATGAGTTCACGACCTTTCTGTGATGGATCGCCCGGAATACTGCACGAAGCTTGATGTTGCCGGCCGGAATACCAGTGGCTTCATGGTGCGGGCTATTACGGTGACAGTGCTGGACTGCACCCCTAAGATATTTGACCTTGCGAAAGATAAGGCTGGTCAGGATAGTCGACCGAAAACGAGAGCCATCCAGCGATGACGACCTATGTGGCCCTGCTTTACAGTGTGGTTCTCCCGCTCGGCCGGCGATTGGCGATGGCCGAGCTGCGTGCCATGGCGCAAGGCCTCGGTCTCCATAACCCCAGAACCGTCGGCGCGACGGGAAATCTGACTTTCGAGAGCGACAAGGCGTCGATTTCCGGGTTGGAGAAAAATCTTGAAGCCGCCTTCAACGTGCGGTTCGGCAAGCATGTCGCAATTATCGTTCGCAATGCTGACGCGTGGCGACGCCTGCTGCGCGCAAACCCGTTCAGTGCCGAAGCGGCCGCTGACCCGGGAAGGGTCGCCGTTCGCGTGATGCGCAGCCCGATCCCGAAAGGCGGCGAAAACGCCCTGGCACGCTATATCAGCGATGAACGAATTGCCGTCGCCGGTGGCGATCTCTGGATCCATTTTACCGGCGATCCAGCGCGATCGCGTCTGCTTTCGGCGTTAGGTGCGGGACGCCTGAAAGGCGTCGGCACGTTGCGCACCACGAATACGCTAAGGCGCATCGGTGACGCCGTGACTTTGGCCCGATCCAGCCTCGCAGATCGAAAATAAATCCGATCGCTGGGGACGTGCACTGTCATCGCAACCCCCCGGTCAAAGAGCGGTCATCAACTCAATATCACCGCACCCCCGTGCCTTTGCAGCGCTGGCACTTCACCACCTTGTCGCCCTTCTTGAGCAAGCCTTTGCCTTCGCAATTTTTGCATTTCTGCTTCTTCTTGATGTTCGGGCCTTTTTCACTAGTCATGAAATTCTCCTGCCGCGAGAGCGCGGTCTTGTGCGGTAGCCCGGCGGAACAGCCAGGTGGCGCCGGGTAAGCCCTACACTTATGCCGGCTTCGGCACCACCAGCACCGGCACGCTTCCGTCCACGAGGACCTCGGATGTCTGGCTGCCCAGGAACAGCTTCCTGAGGCCGCGGCGCCCATGAGAGGCCATGACGATCAAGTCGCAGCCCCTGGACTTTGCTGTTTCAATGATCGCTGTGGCCGGGTGCGCATTCGGAACATGCAGGAGTTCTGCAGACGCACCGACCTGCTCCGACATGGCGCGCGCTTCGTCAAGCACTTTGCCCGCACGGACCTTGCAGGCCGCGTCAAAGCTGTCGATCTCGTCCTGCGTCGGAATCCATCCCGAGTCGTGTCCGCCCCCATAGTCGACCGGCAGCGCTTCCGTCACCGTGATGATTGTCAGCCTGGCGTTCAAAGCCTTCGCCAAGGCAATGCCATGCTCAACGCCTTTTCGCGCGACCTCCGATCCATCCGTGCTCAAGAGGATGTTGGCGTACATTCGGTGGCTCCCTTGCTCGTCGAACAAAGTGATGCCCGGTTAATATGATCCGATACGCGCTGTGGGTCCATGTGCGTTTTCGGCCATGGTCTCGCTGTCGCGGCTTCGTAAAGGCTCGCCTCGCACTGCGTGGGCGCGCTTGGTTCTCGGTCAACTAAACTTTTACTCACGTTCGATGCAGAGTAGCCGAATCCGGATCTCTGCCTCGTGTTCGCGAAGATTGTCGGCGCCTCAGGCAAATCGAAAACTACTTCGTGACTTGGGAATAAGCGCGCGACAACGCACGTCTATGGGTGGTGGATCGGATCTCCTGCCTCGCGGGGGATCACCCAATCGAAAGGAACCACCACCATGACTACATTCAAAAATCCCATCGGGTCAGTCCTGTCCAAGGCCTTGTTGACCGGACTGGTCGTCACCGCAATCTTCAGCACGCCGCTCGAGGCGCGTGAGCACCGCACCAGCGATCGACACGCCGGACAGAGCGCGGGGTCGAGCATCCATCGTATCGAGGGCGACCGGTCGATCGGTGCGCCGGCCTACCGCGCATTTGCGCCAGTGCCCTCGGATCAACCGGGTGGAGTTTGCGACCACGGGGATAACCCGATGATATGCTGAGCATCCGACCTCGCCGGCGTTACGGTGACACTGTCACCGTATTGCTAAGGCGGTTTCATCGGGGGGCTCCGCGATATTTTGCGCATGATGGGAACCGACGCGGTCATTTCTTGGAGCCCATCAGCGTCGGCTCGATGCTGTAC
>NZ_JBFULT010000382.1:0-7347 GCF_054049755.1 Bradyrhizobium sp. P5_C11_2 | reverse complement strand
CATCGTGATGATGACGAATGGGCCGTCCGCACGCATCGGCGAGGTGCTGGAGGTGCCGCTGGCGCGCCCGCGCAAGCGGCTCGAGCTCGCGACCAACACCACCTATCTGAAGTGCCGGCAGCGTGTGCTCGAATTCCTCTACGAACGTCATCGCTTCGTCGAAGCCGCGTAAACCAAGGTTTAACGCGGAAGATATGCGCGCCTAAATAATCGACAGCTCGCTCAATCCTTGTGCGCCGCACAAGGATTGAGCGAATCGCAAAATTTGCATGCGAAATTGGCCTGCGAAAATTTCGGGCGATGCGAACAAGCCTCTGAATTCCCTGTATTTCCCGATCGCGCGCAACTGGCACGGAAATTGAAATAGCTTTTCCGACGCCAACGACGACGTCCCTCAACATCATCAATCAGCATCGTGAACTCGCCACCGGGGCTTGGCCCTGGAGCGCGCCTCCGTGGCCGGAGGCTGAGCCTGCAACGACGCAGCGGTGAGCCTGGAAGGGATAAGCAATGACTAAAAGTCCGACGTGGATTTCTGACTGGCGCCCCGAAGATGAGGCGTTCTGGAATGCGGGCGGCAAAGCGATCGCCCGGCGTAACCTGATCTGGTCGATCGTCGCCGAACATATCGGCTTCTCGGTGTGGCTGATCTGGAGCATCGTCACCACCAAGCTGCCGCAGGCGGGCTTCCATTACACCACCGACCAGCTGTTTCAGCTCGTCGCGGTGCCGGGGCTGATCGGCGCCTTCATGCGCTTCCCCTATACGTTCGCGGTCACGACCTTCGGCGGCCGCAACTGGACCATTTTCAGCGCGGCTGTCCTGTTCATCCCGACGCTGTCGCTCGCCTATTTCGTCAGCCAGCCCGACACCCCGTTCTGGCTGATGCTGCTGATTGCGTCGACCGCCGGCCTTGGCGGCGGCAACTTCGCCTCCAGCATGACCAACATCTCGTTCTTCTTCCCTGACCGGATGAAGGGATGGGCGCTCGGTTTGAACGCGGCCGGCGGCAATATCGGCGTCTCCAGCGTGCAGCTCCTGACCCCGATCCTGATGACGCTCGCCGTGATCAACCTGTTCCAGGCCACGCCCGTCGACGGCGTGTTCCTTCAGAACGCCGGCCTGATGTGGGTGCTGCCGATCGCGATCGCGGTGTTGGGCGCGGTGTTCTTCATGAACAACCTCACCACCGCCAAGTCGTCGATCAGGAACCAGCTCGCGGTGGTCAAGCGCAAGCACACCTGGATCATGGCCTACCTCTATATCGGCACGTTCGGCTCCTTCATCGGCTACTCCGCAGCGTTTCCGCTGCTGATCAAGACGCAGTTCCCCACGGTGACGATCTCGATCGCGTTCCTCGGTCCGCTGGTCGGCTCGCTGGCGCGGCCGTTCGGCGGCTGGCTCGCCGACAAGGTCGGCGGCTCCATCATCACGTTCTGGAATTTCATCGTGATGGCGGGCGCCACGGTCGGCGTGCTCTATTTCGTCGGGCACAAGGACTTCATCGGCTTCCTGTCGATGTTCCTGCTCCTGTTCGTCACCACGGGCATCGGCAACGGCTCGACCTACCGCATGATCCCCTCGATCTTCCGCGAGCAGAACCTATTCAAGGTGCGCGGCAAAGGCGATGCGGCGCGTGCGGCTGCCTTGAAGACGGCAAGCATCGAAAGCGGTGCTGCGGTTGGCTTCATCGGCGCGGTCGGCGCCGTCGGCGGCTATCTGATCCCGAGCGGTTTCGGCAAGTCGATCGCCCTGACCGGCGGGCCGCAGCTCGCGCTCGCGATCTATCTCGCCTTCTACGCCTCCTGCCTCGGGCTGACCTGGTGGTTCTACCTGCGTCGCAGCCCGCAGAGTGAAGGCGCGCCAAGCCTCGCCGAAGCGCGGGTGTGACACTTGGCACGAATGTCGCTTCTCCCCGTACGCGGGGAGAAGTCTCGCTGATGACGTTTGACCCATGAACTTTTTCCGCAACGGCGCGGACAAAGGCAAACCGAAACAGGCAGGAGAACACCATGACGCCCGAACAGATCACCCTCGTCCAGCAGAGCTTTTCCAAGGTCGCGCCGATTTCCGAGGCGGCCGCGGTGCTGTTCTACGACCGCCTGTTCGAAGTGGCGCCATCGGTACGTGCGATGTTTCCCGAGGACATGACCGAGCAGCGCAAGAAGCTGATGGGCATGCTCGCCGCCGTCGTCGGCGGCCTATCGAACCTGGAAGCGATCCTTCCCGCGGCCTCGGCGCTGGCCAAGCGTCACGTCGGCTATGGCGCGAAGGCCGAGCACTATCCCGTGGTCGGCGCGACCCTGCTGTGGACCCTGGAGAAGGGCCTCGGCGAAGCCTGGACGCCCGAACTGGCAAAAGCCTGGACCGACGCCTACGGCGTGCTGTCCGGCTTCATGATTTCCGAGGCCTACGGCGCACAGCCGCAGGCCGCTGAATAGGAGATGCCGTGTGAGTGAACCGCTGGTCATCGTCGGTAACGGTATGGCGGCCGCGCGTCTTGTCGATGAGCTCGCCAAGACCGCACTCGGCCGCTACGCGGTTGCCGTCATCGGCGATGAGCCGCGGCTCGCTTACAACCGCGTGCTGCTCTCCTCCGTGCTTGCGGGGGAGACCGGCTCGCACGAGATCGAGCTCAGGCCGGCCGACTGGTGGCGGCATCGCGGCGTCACGGTGCGCTATGGCTATCGCGTCACCGAGATCGACACCGGCCGCCGCGAGCTCAAGATCGCCGGCGAAGAGAGCATGGAATATTCCAAGCTCGTGCTCGCCACCGGATCGACGCCGCTGCGGCTGAACGTGCCCGGCGCCGATCTCGCCGGCGTGCACACCTTTCGTGACACCCGCGACGTCGACCTGCTGCTGACGCTCGCTGCGGCGAAGAAGCGCGTCGTCGTGGTCGGTGGCGGCCTGCTCGGGCTCGAGGCGGCCTACGGTCTCGCCAAGGCCGGCGCGCCGGTCACGCTGCTGCATCTGATGGACCGGCTGATGGAGCGCCAGCTCGATGGGCCCGCGGCCGACCTGCTCAAGACGCTGGTCGAGCGCAAGGGCATCCGCATCCTGCTCAATGCCAGCACGAAGTGCATCCATGGCGACGGCCATGTCGAGGCCGTCGAGCTTGCCGACGGCAGCCGCATCGAGGCCGACGCCGTGATCTTCGCCGCCGGCATCAGGCCCAATATCGCGCTGGCCAAGGACGCCGGCATCGCGGTCAACCGCGGCATCGTCGTCAACGACGAGATGCAGACGGCGTCTCCCGACATCTACGCGCTCGGCGAATGCGCCGAGCATCGCGGCACCTGCTATGGCCTGGTCGAGCCGGCCTACGAGCAGGCGCGCGTGCTGGCGCGGCATCTCGCCGGGCGGCCTGCGTCCTATCAGGGCAGCGTGGTCTCGACCAATCTGAAGGTCTCGGGCGTCAGCGTGTTCTCCGCCGGCGATTTCATGGGCGGGGAGGGCAGCGAGAGCCTCGTGCTGACCGACCGCCGGCGCGGCACCTACAAGAAGCTCGTCATCGCCGACGGCCGGCTCACCGGCGCGGTGCTGATCGGCGATACCGTCGATGCGCTGTGGTATCTCGAGCTGATCCGCAATCGCGAGAAGGTGACGGCGATCCGCACCGACATGATGTTCGGCCGCGCGCTCGCGCGTCCTGCCAAGGCAGCTTGATAAGGCGGCTCGATATGACGGCGATCGATCCCACCCTCCGCGCCACCAAGACCACCTGTCCCTATTGCGGCGTCGGCTGCGGCGTGCTGGCGACGCCCGACGGCAAGGGCGGTGCGGCGATCGCGGGCGATCCCGATCATCCCGCGAATTTCGGCCGGCTGTGCTCGAAGGGCTCCGCGCTCGGCGAGACCGTCGGGCTGGAAAGTCGTTTGCTTTACCCGATGATCCGCTGCAAGGGCGTGCTGGAACGCGTCGCCTGGAGCGATGCGCTCGACCACGTCGCCCACCGCATGCAGCACATCGTGGCGCGCGACGGCGCCGACGCGGTCGCGTTCTATCTGTCCGGCCAGCTTCTGACCGAGGATTATTACGTCGCCAACAAGCTGATGAAGGGTTTTGTCGGCACCGCCAACGTCGACACCAATTCGCGGCTCTGCATGTCGTCCTCGGTCGCCGGCCATCGCCGCGCCTTCGGCGCCGACACTGTGCCCGGCTGTTACGAAGATCTCGACCAGGCCGACCTCCTGGTCTTCGTCGGCTCGAATGCGGCGTGGTGTCACCCGGTCCTGTTCCAGCGCATGCTGAAGAACCGGCAGGAGCGCGGCGCGCGCATGATCGTGATCGATCCGCGCCGCACCGACACGGCCGGCGACGTCGATCTGTTCCTGGGCTTGAGGCCCGGCACCGATACTGCGTTGTTCTCGGGCCTCTTCGTTCATCTTGCGGACAACGGCGCGCTCGACAAGGACTACGTCGCGAACAACACGTCGGGCTTCGACGACGCGCTGGCGCGTGCGCGCAGCATCGCCGGCAGCGTGACCGCGACCGCGCTTGCCACCGGCCTCACCGAGCAGGATGTCGCGACCTTCTTCAAGATGTTCCGCGACACGGAGCGCGTCGTCACGCTCTATTCGCAGGGCGTCAACCAGTCGGCGCAGGGCACCGATAAGGTCAACGCGATCCTGAACTGCCATCTCGCCACGGGCCGCATCGGCAAGCCGGGTGCCTCGCCGTTCTCGCTCACGGGGCAGCCCAACGCGATGGGCGGCCGCGAGGTCGGCGGCCTTGCCAACCAGCTCGCCGCGCACATGAACTTCACGCCGCCCGACATCGATCGCGTGCGGCGATTCTGGAAGGCGCCGCGCATCGCCACCCATGAGGGGCTGAAAGCGGTGCAGCTGTTCGAGGCGATCAACCGCGGCGAGGTCAAGGCGCTGTGGGTGATGGGCACCAACCCGGCGGTGTCGCTGCCCGACGCCGACTTCGTGCGCGAGGCGCTGAAGAAGCTCGAGCTGTTCGTGGTCTCCGAGAACGTGCTCTCCAACGACACCGTCGAGGCTGGCCCGCATGTGCTGCTGCCTGCGCTCGCCTGGGGCGAGAAGTCGGGCACGGTGACCAATTCCGAGCGCCGCATCTCGCGGCAGCGTTCGTTCCTGCCGGCGCCGGGCGAGGCGCGGCCGGACTGGTGGATTTTGAGCGAGACCGCCAAGCGTCTCGGCTTCGGCGACAGCTTCAACTACAGATCCGCGGCCGACATTTTCCGCGAGCACGCCGCGCTCTCGGCCTTCGAGAACGATGGCAGCCGCGATTTCGACATCGGCGCGCTCACCTCGTTGTCTGACGAAGCCTTCGACGCGCTGAAGCCCGTGCAGTGGCCCGCGCGCGAAGGCGGAGTGCCCGTCGAGCGCTTCTTCGCGCAGGGCGGCTTCTTCACCAATGACGGCAAGGGCCGCTTCGTCGCGCCGGAGGTGCCGGCGCTGCGCGGCGAGACCGGCCCGTCGCGGCCGCTGCGGCTCAACACCGGACGTATCCGCGACCAGTGGCACACCATGACGCGCACGGGACTCAGCCAGCGGCTGGGCGCGCATCTGCCCGAGCCGTTCGTCGAGATCCATCCCGACGATGCCAACAAATACGGCATCGCCCACCACGGCCATGCCCGTATCACCACCGACTACGGCCAGTGCATCCTGAAGGTCGTCGTCAGCGACCGCCAGCAGCGCGGCACGCTGTTTGCGCCGATCCACTGGAGCGCGATGAACGCCTCGCACGGCCGCGTCGGCGCGCTGGTCGCGCCCTTCACCGATCCGTTCTCGGGCCAGCCGGAGTCGAAGGCCACGCCTGCTGCGATCGCGCCGTATGAATACGTCTTCCGCGGCTTCGCGCTGTCGCGCAGGCAGCTCGATCTGCCGCCGAACCTGTTGTGGACCCGCGCGACCGTCGCCGGCGGCTTCGGCTATCTCTTCGCCGACAATGCCGATCTCGCGCGCTGGCCGGCCTGGCTCGACGGCGTCGCCGGCGAGGATGTCGCCGACTACCGCGATTTCGGCGGCGGCGTCTACCGGGCCGCGTCTTTCGCCGGCGACCGCATCGAGACCTGCCTGTTCGTCGGCCCCGCGCATGATGCCGGCGACTGGGAGGTGGTGAAGAGCCTGTTCGCGGCCGATCGCGTCAGCGACGATCAGCGCCGCATGCTGCTGTCCGGCAAGTCCAGCGAAGGCGCCGCCTCGACCGGCCCGATCGTCTGCGCCTGCTTCGGCGTGGGCCGCGGCACGATCTGCGACACCATCGCGAGCGGCGCCCGCACGGCCGCCGAGATCGGCGCAAAGCTCAAGGCCGGCACCAATTGCGGCTCCTGCATCCCCGAGCTGAAGCGCCTGATCGCGACGACGGAAGYGGCGCCTGCGAAGCAGGCCAAGCTCGCGGGCGCGGCAGGGTAGAGTTCTCTCTCTCCATCGTCGTCCCGGCGAAGGCCGGGACCCATAACCCCAGGGAGTAGTTTGGCGAAGACTCGTCGCTCGGTACGCTTACCGCGCGCGATCGATAGACCTCGCGGTATGGGTCCCGGCCTTCGTCGGGACGACGGTGGAGGGTGTCGTACCATCTCTGCCATGCCCGCCACACCAATCGACGGCCCCTCCATTGTGCCCTATGCTGCCGCGCATTCCGCCAGCTCAAGAAACATAACAACCATGATGTACCTGGAAACGCCGCCGCGCCTGATCGAGACCAAAATCTTCTCCGCCATGCCCGACAAGTTCCGCCGCAAGGGCGTGCGGACGGATTGGGCCGACGCCAACCGGCCCGGCGTTGCGACCGATAGCTTCATCGAAGGCCCGTCGTTCGACAAGGACGGCAATCTCTACATCGTCGACATTCCCTTCGGCCGCATCTTCCGCATCGACACGAATGGCGAGTGGTCGCTGGTGATCGAGTATGAAGGCTGGCCGAACGGGCTGAAGATCGCGGCCGACGGCCGCATCCTGGTCGCCGACTACATGCACGGCATCATGGAGCTCGACGCCAAGGCTGGCCGCATCACGCCGGTGCTGACCGCGCGCAATTCGGAATCGTTCCGCGGCTGCAACGACCTGCATCTCGCCTCGAACGGCGACATCTATTTCACCGACCAGGGCCAGACCGGCCTGCATGATCCGAGCGGGCGCGTTTATCGTCTGACGCCGAACGGCCGGCTCGAATGCCTGATCGACACCGGCATCAGCCCGAACGGCCTGGTGCTCGATCCAACCGAGACCGTGCTGTTCGTCGCGATGACCCGCGACAATGCGGTGTGGCGGTTGCCGTTCATGAGGGACGGCAGCGTGTCGAAGGTCGGCCGCTTCTGCTCGCTGTTCGGTACCAGCGGTCCCGACGGCATGACGATGGACGCGCGTGGCC
>NZ_JBFULT010000381.1:0-7364 GCF_054049755.1 Bradyrhizobium sp. P5_C11_2 | reverse complement strand
GGTGCCACCGAGCGTCACAAAATTGCGCTCGGACTCGGGAATACCGAGGCTGTCGAGCAGCAATCCCGAGGCGGTCGGCATCGCCGGCTGGGCCAGGATCGCGATCTGGCGCACGACTTCCGCGGTGACATACAGCACCGTCTTCTGCCGGCCAGGATCGGTCTTGGCGAGCGCCCACGGCGCCTCGCCCGCGAAATAGCGGTTGGCCTCCGCGACCACGGCCCAAACGGCGTTGAGCCAGTGGTGGATCTGCTGCGTCGCCATCGCTTCGCGGCTCGCAGCGATCATGCCGTCGGCCTGCGCCAGCATCGCCTTGTCGTTGTCGCTGAACGCGCCAGGCTCCGGCAAAACGCCGCCCAGCTGCTTGGCGATCATCGACAGCGAGCGCTGCGCGAGGTTGCCGAGGTCGTTGGCGAGATCGGCATTGATGCGCGCGACGATGGCTTCGTGGTTGTAGTTGCCGTCCTGACCGAACGGCACCTCGCGCAGGAAGAAGTAGCGCATCTGGTCGACGCCGTATTGGTCGGCGAGGTTGAAGGGATCGACGACATTGCCGACCGACTTCGACATCTTCTCGCCCCTGCTGAACAGGAAGCCGTGGGCATAGACCCGCTTCTGCACGGGAATGCCGGCCGACATCAGAAACGCCGGCCAGTACACCGCATGGAAGCGGATGATGTCCTTGCCGATGATGTGCACATCGGCCGGCCAGTAGCGCCAGTTCGCATCGCTCTCGTCGGGGAAGCCGACACCGGTGATGTAGTTGGTGAGCGCGTCGACCCAGACATACATCACGTGCTCTTCGTCGCCGGGGACTTTCACGCCCCAGTCGAAGGTGGTGCGCGAGATCGAGAGATCACGCAGGCCGCCTCGCACGAAGCTCACCACCTCGTTCCGGCGCGAGTCCGGGCCGAYGAATTCAGGATGGTTTTCGTAGAGCTTCAGCAGCCTGTCCTGATAGGCCGACAGGCGGAAGAAGTAGCTCTTCTCCTCCACCCATTCGACCGGAGTCCCTTGAGGCCCCAGACGCACGCCATCATCGTTCAAGCGCGTCTCGTCCTCGGCGTAATAGGCTTCGTCGCGCACCGAGTACCAGCCGGCATAGGTGTCGGCATAGATGTCGCCGTTGGCGGCCATGCGCCGCCAGATCTCCTGGCTGGAGCGATGGTGCTGCTCCTCGGTGGTGCGGATGAAGCGGTCGAACGACACGTTCAACCGCTCGTCCATGTCCTTGAAGCGGCCGGCGTTGCGGGCGGCGAGCGCGGACGGGGTCAGGCCCTCGTTCTGCGCGGTCTGGATCATCTTCAGGCCATGCTCGTCGGTGCCGGTGAGGAAGAACACGTCCTTGCCGTCGAACCGCGCGAAGCGCGCCAGCGCATCGGTCGCGATCGCCTCATAGGCGTGACCGATATGCGGAATGCCGTTGGGATAGGCGATTGCCGTCGTGATGTAGAAGACGTTGTCACGCACAGGAGCGGCAACGGGAGCTGCGGCTTGCGGAGCTGCGACGGGCTTCGGTGCGGACGGCGCCTTGGGTTTCGACACCTTGGGCTTCACAACCTTCGGCGGCGTGACAACAGGAGCCGGTGCGGAGATCACGGCTGGCGCATTCGCTTTCGCTTTCTCGGCGACCTTGTTCGCCGGAGCTTTGCTCGTCGCCGGAGACTTGGCTGCCTTTTTGGCCGCATTCTTCACCGCCTTCTTGGCGACGACCTGCTTCTTCGCAGCCTTCTTGCCGGCCTTCTTCGTCTTAGCCGCGCTCTTCTTCACGCCCTTCTTGGCGGCAGCCTTCTTGGTCTTCTTGACCTTCTTGGCGGCCTTGGACGCGCGCGCCTTCACAGCCTTTTTCGCGGCTTTCTTCACGGCCTTTTTGGCAGCCTTCTTGCTGCTTTTGGCTTTGACGGTTTTCTTAGCTCGCGTTGCCACGACGAATTCCTTTACCGGCTTCTCGAAATTTGGAAACGAACCTGCGTTAGGTTATTGTTTTGAGCATGATCCTCTCGGAAAACCGCTACACACTTTTCCGGATCATGCTCTAGCGCGTTGCGTCCGCCAGCCAGCCGAACACCGAGAAAACCAAGGGCTTTCGCTCCAGATTGTAGGTTTCGGTGTCGCGCGCGGCGCGGACGATCTTTTCCCATACCTCCGCAAGGCGCGCAAGGCGCGGCAGGTTCTGGTTGGCATTGGCCTCGTCGGCATGCAGGCGCTCGGCGATCCAGCGGTCGATGCCGTCGATGAAGGCCGCGAGCGCGACGCGGTCGCTGGTGCCGAGCGAATCACCGAGCGTGTGCAGTTCGCGCGGATCGACTTGTGGCAATCGCGCCAAAAGCGCCGCCGTGCGCTGCTGAAGTTTGAGGGCATCGCCGCCGAGCAGCGTCAGCGCCCGCGCAACGCTGCCCTCGGAGGCCTCCGCCGCCTCGCGCAGCGCGGGGTCGTTGACATCGAGCTCCGCGGTCGCTGCGGCTGCACCGATCACCTCGTCGGTCGCGAGCGGGCGCAGGCGCAGCTTGCGGCAGCGCGACTGAATTGTGGCGAGCACGCGCGCAGGCGCGTGGCTCACCAGCAGGAACAGCGATTGCTGCGGCGGTTCCTCCAAGATCTTGAGAAGCGCGTTCGCCGCATTTGGATTGAGTTCGTCGACGGTATCGACGATGCAGACGCGCCAGCCCTCGGCCGCCGCGGTTGAGCCGAAGAACGAGATGGTCTCGCGCGTCTCGTCCACGGTGATCACGGTGCGCATCACACCGCGGTCGTTCGCGGTGCGCTCGAGCGTCAATAAACCGCCATGGGATTCTGCGGCCACCTGGCGTGCCACGGCGTCGCTCGGATCGATCGCGAGGTTCTCGGCGCGCTGCACGGTCGGCGCCAGCGGTTGGCCGTGGGCGAGCACGAAGCGCGCCATGCGATAGGCGAGCGTCGCCTTGCCGATGCCCTGCGGCCCGCCGATCAGCCAGGCATGCGGGATCCGCCCGCTGCGATAGGCCGCCAGCAGCGCCGTCTCGGCCTCGCGATGGCCGAACAGAAGGCTCGTCTCGCGCGGATGCGGAATGGCGGTTTCACGTTCGGCCTGGCGCGGGCTCATCGGGAAACCACCGATGCAGGGGTCGGGAGAAGACGGTCGCGCAGCGCCGTCCAGACTCGTCCAGCAACCGTGTCAGGATCGGAATTGGCATCGATCAGAACGCAGCGGCCGGGATCGTCCGCAGCGATCTTGCGATAGGCCTCGCGCAGGCCCTGATGGAAGCTGAGCTGCTCGCCCTCGAACCTATCGGGCGTGTCGCTGCCACGACGCGCGGCGGCGCGCTGCAATCCGATCTCGACCGGCAAATCGAGGATGAGGGTGAGGTCAGGCTTGAGATCGCCGATCGTGACCCGCTGCATCGCGTTGATAAGGCCCACCGGCACGCGGCCGAGGCTGCCCTGATAGGCCCGCGTCGAGTCGGCGAAGCGGTCGCACAGCACCCAGGCGCCCCGATTGAGCGCGGGCTCGATCACGGTGCGGACATGGTCATCGCGCGCGGCTGCAAACAGCAGCGTCTCGGCCTCGGGGCCGAGCAGCTTGCCCATCCCCGACAGCACCAGATGGCGCATGATCTCGGCACCCGGCGAGCCGCCCGGCTCGCGCGTGACGAGGGTACGCATCCTTGCTGCCTTGAGGCGGTCGGCGAGCTTCTTGATCTGGGTCGACTTGCCAGTCCCCTCGCCGCCTTCAAAGGTGATGAAGCGTCCGCGCCCGGACGGCCGCTGTGCTGCGCTCTCACTCATGATCAGAGTTTCTCGGCGCCCGCTCGGAACATGCCGATCACGAGCTCGCTGGCACCGTCGATCGCGCGGCGCATGGTCGAGCCGGTGCCGATCGGCTCAGCCGCGTAGACGGGCGTCTCCACCGCGATATTGCCGCTGCGCCAGACCTTGACCACGCCAACCTTCTGGCCGGCTTCGATCGGGGCGCGCACCGGACCGCTATAGACGACGCGCGCGATCAGCTTGTCGCTGCCATTCTTGTGCACCATCACCTTCACGGGCGTCTTGGCGACGAGCTTCACCGAGCGGCTCTCACCGCCAAAGACTTTTGCGTAGCCGACGGGCTGGTCGGCGGCGATCAAGGTGCGGGTCTCGAAATTGCGAAAGCCCCATTCCAGCATCTTCTTGGCTTCCGTGGCGCGGTCCTCGGGATCTTCCAGGCCGTTGACGACGACGATCAGCCGCGTGCCGTTCTGCACCGCCGAGCCGACCATGCCGTAGCCGCCCTCCTTGGTGAAGCCGGTCTTCAGGCCATCGGCGCCCTCGAGCGCGTTGAGCAGCGGATTGCGGTTGGGCTGGCGGATCTTGTTCCAGGTGAACTCCTTCTCGCCGAACAGTTTGTAGAATTCGGGGAAGTCCAGGATGATGTGGCGGGCGAGGATGCCGAGCTCGCGCACCGTCATCTTGTTGCCGGGGTCGGGCAAGCCGTTGGAGTTGGCGAAGGTCGATTTGGTCAGGCCGAGCTCGCGGGCGCGCTTGGTCATGAAGTCGGCGGCGAAAATCCGCTCATTGCCCGCCATGGCTTCGGCGAGCGCGATGCAGGCGTCGTTGCCGCTCTGGATGATCGCGCCATGCAGGAGATCGTCGACCGAGACCTTGCTGTTGATGGCGGCAAACATGGTCGAGCCGCCGGAGGGCGCCCCACCCCGGCGCCAGGCGTTCTCGCTGATCCGGTATTCGTCGGTCAGCTTGATGTCGCCCTTCTTGATGGCGTTGAAGACGACCTCCGCGGTCATCAGCTTCATCATGCTGGAGGGCGCGCGCAGCTCGTCGGCGTTCTTCTCGAACAGCACACTGCCGCTGGAAGCCTCGATCAGGATCGCGGTGGGGGCATCCCCGTCAAAGCCGGAATCTTCGGCTTTCTTGGCGCCCTGGACGCTCTGGTTGGCGGCGTAGAGCACGCCGCCCCAGCCGACGCTCGCCACCAGGACCGCCGCGATCAGCCCGCGCGCCAGTGCTCCGGCTGCAAACCGGGTGCGACGGAGCGAAAAGAGACGAAATGCCATGGCCAAGCCCTGAGAGCGGCGTTCTAACAGTTGGAACCGGTGCGAACAACACGAGGTTGCCGCTTGTCGGTGAGTTTGCACGATTCTCGGCGCGCCCCTATCGTGGCACCTGATGTTTCTCGACCAAACCCCTGAAACAAGGCGGAAAAGCGATGTCCTCCACCCGCGTGATCAAGGCCAACGGGATYGACCTCTTCATCCGCGAAGCCGGCCAGGGACCGCTGGTGGTGCTGTGCCATGGCTGGCCGGAACTCTCCTACTCCTGGCGCCACCAGATCCCGGCGCTCGCAGATGCCGGCTTTCACGTCGTCGCCCCCGACATGCGCGGCTATGGCCAGAGCGCGGCCCCGCCTGACGTTGCCGCCTACTCGATCTTCGACACGGTCGGCGACGTGGTCGGTCTGGTGCAGGCGCTCGGTGAGAGCAAGGCCATGGTGGTCGGCCACGACTGGGGTGCGCCGGTGGCGTGGCATGCGGCGCTGTTCCGCCCCGACATCTTCACGGCGGTGGCGGGCCTGAGCGTGCCGCCGCCGTTCCGCGCCCGCGGCAAGCCGCTCGACCTCCTGCGTCAGGGCGGCGTCACCAATTTCTACTGGCAGTATTTCCAGACCCCCGGCGTCGCCGAAGCCGAGCTCGAGCGGGACGTCGCCCGGACCATGCGGATYGTGCTCGGCGGACGCGGCCTTGCCGATCCCAGTGCCGCCATGTTCGTGCAGGAGGGCAAGGGCTTCCTCGGCCACGCGATCTCCGAGGAGCAGCTCCCCGCCTGGCTAAGCGAGACCGATCTGGCCTATTTCACCGAGACCTTCCGCAAGTCCGGCTTCCGCGGCGGACTGAACTGGTATCGCAACATCGACCGCAACTGGGAGCTGACGGCGCCCTGGCAGGATGCGCAGATCCACCAGCCCTCCCTCTTCATCGCCGGCTCCAAGGACGCGGTCATCACCGGCCTGATCGGCGCCAAGCGCGTCAACGAGCTGGAGCGCGTGCTGCCCAACCTGACGCGGAAGCTGATCATCGAGGGCGCCGGCCATTGGGTGCAGCAGGAGCGGCCCGACGAGGTCAACGACGCGCTGGTGAGGTTCTTGCGCGAGACCGCGGCGCGTTAAGGCAGACCCGGAAAATTGCGAAGCGGTTTTCCCTCGCGACAAACGCGGAACGCGTTTGCGCGGAGATCATGCTCAAACATCAACCTAAGCGCGATGAGCCTCACCTCATCGCGCTCTCGCCGAAATGCTTTCTCATCGCGATATGCACGGCGCCCTCCGGTCCGATCTCGGCAAACCCTCGCCGCAGGTAAAACCGGCGCGCATGCAGATTGCCCCCGAGCACCGAGAGCGTCAGCGCCTTGGTGCTCTGGTTCTTAGCGCTCGTTTCGAGAGCGTCGAATATCGCTGTGCCAAAGCCGAGACCGCGATCAGCGGAGAGCAGTGCGATGTCGATGATGTGCCAGCGCTCGCGCGTGCAATGAAGCAGGAGTCGGCCGATGGCGGTGGCGTTCTGCATGATGATCAACGAAATCGCGTCCGGAAATTGCGCGGCGTAGCCGGCCGTCTGGCTGCGGAACTGCTGTGCGATCACCTGATCCAGGATCGACCCCGACAGGCCCATGGCCGCGAATTGCGCCGTCCGCACCTCCCCAAACAGATGCCGGATGAACGGCGCGTCGGTCAGGTTTGCCGGTCGCAGCCGCAGACCCGGGGCGTTCGGGACGATGTCGAGCTGCGCGCCGTCAATCATCCCGTTGCATGATCCTGACCGATCAGGAGCTGCTGAAGGACGGGAAGATGCCGGCATAGGCAATGCACCAGACAATGGCCTGGGTCGGCTGCATATTGTCGTGGGGCAGCCCCTGTCCCGTCATCGTGACGGCATTGAGCGACAAAGTGAGGTTGCCGGGCGGAGCCACGAAGCCATTGAAGCCCGGGTTGAGCGCGACCATGTTCATTCCCGTTCCCGGACCGGGCGCGGCATTTTGCGCGCTGCTGCTGCCGAGCTGCAGCCCGTGCGTATGGATCGCCATGTTGTCGCCGGTCAGGCTCACCTGGGAGCTGCCGACGGCTTGGCCGACGACGCGCGGCTGCAATCCCGGGCCCGCGCCCTGGCTGATCGTGACCGCGCCGTTCAAATTGGGCAGAGCGAAATTGGTCGTTCCGTTGCCGCCGTAATTGGTACCGATGAGCGAATACAGCGGAGCGAAGGCTTGCAGCGCGAGGAGTTGCCCGAAACAGGGTAGCCAGACGTTGTTGAAGCCGCCGGTCGCCCAAGGAAACGGAAACGCCTGGATTTCGCCGAGGTAGGGATCTGACATGTTAGCATTCCTTGAGACGGACC
>NZ_JBFULT010000380.1:0-7369 GCF_054049755.1 Bradyrhizobium sp. P5_C11_2 | reverse complement strand
GGCAGCAAGATCGTGACGGTCGCCGATTTCAACGCCGACGGCTCGCTCAAGGACCGCATGGTCACCACGACCAGCGCCAGCGGTTTGTCGACCGTGATTCAACGCGATACCACCGGCTCAGGCCAGTTCACGGAAACCATCGACGACGTCACCGTCCTCGGTGTCGATGGCAGCCGAACCGAGACGGTCTCCGATCACAGCGCCAATGGTGCCTTGCTGGCCGAGACGGTGGTCACGACCGGCGCCAATGGGCTGTCGAAGACGACCCAGGTGGACAGCACCGGCGATGGCGTCTTCGATCGGACCGAGAGCGATGTCACGGTTCTCAATGCCGATGGCAGCCGCACCGAAACGGTGACCGATCGGAGCGCCAACGGCACCGTGCTGGCTGAGACGGTGGTCACGACCAGCGCCAATGGGCTGTCGAAGACGACGCAGATCGATTCGACCGGTGACGGCACCTTCAACGAGGTCCGGACCCGGATCCTGAATGCCGATGGCAGCACAACCTCGACCGTGTCCGACTTTGCGGCAGATGGCTCGCTCAGGGCGCGGACCGTCACCACGACCAGCGTCAACGGACTGTCGACGACGACGCAAATGGACGTGACCGGGTCCGGCAGCTTCAACCTGACGGAAACCGACGTCACCGTCCTGAATGCGAACGGCAGTCAGACTGAGACCGTCACGGATACCAGCGCCAATGGTACCCTGGTCGACCGCATCGTCACCACCACCAGCGCCAATCGGCTGTCGGTGACGACGCAGCAGGATACGGCCGGCACCGGAAGCTTCGACCAGACCCGCACCGACGTCACGGTTCTCAATGCCGATGGCAGCCGGACCGAGACCGTCACTGATGTCAGCGGCAACGGCGCGCTGGAGGACCGGACCGTCACCACGACCAGCGCTAACGGGCTGTCGGTCACGACGCAGCAGGATGCAACGGGATCTGGAATTTTCGACGCGACCCGTACCGACGTCACGGTTCTCAATGCCGACGGCAGCCAGACCGAGACGGTGACGGATCGCAGTGCCGACGGCTCGCTGCTGGACCAGGCGATTATCACGACGAGTGCCAACCATCTGTCGAAGACGATTCAGCAGGACGTCACCGGCGACGGCGTGTCCGATCACACCGAGACGGGCGTGGTCGCGGCCAACGGCAGCAAGATCGTCACGGTCGCCGATTTCAACATCGACGGCTCGCTCAAGGACCGCACCGTTACCACCACCAGCGCCAGTGGTCTGTCGACCGTGGTTCAGCGCGACCTGACCGGCTCGGGTAGTTTCACGCAAACCGCCAACGATATCATCGTCCTGAACGGTGACGGCAGCCGGACCGAGACGCTCACCAATCTGAGCGCCAACGGCACCGTGCTGACCGAGACGGTGGTCACGACCAGCGCCAATGGGCTGTCGAAGACGATCCAGCAAGACAGCACCGGCGATGGTGTCTTCGATCTGACCGAGCACGACGTCGCCGTGCTCAACGCCGATGGTAGCCAGACCAGGACGGTGACCGACAGCCATGCCGACGGCTCGCTGAAGTCGCAGACGGTGACGACGGTCAGTGCCGATGGTGGCACCAGCACCACGCAAATCGATTCGACCGGCGACGGCTATTACAACGAAGTCCGGACCGTGATCCGCAATGCCGACGGCAGCACCACGTCGACCGTGACGGACCGCAGCGCCAACGGCACGGTCGAAGGACGCACCGTCACCATCAGCAGCGCCAACGGACTGTCGGTGACCACTGAGGTCGACGTCACCGGATCCGGCAGCTTCAACCTGACGCGAACCGACGTCATCGCCCTGAACGCGGACGGCAGCAAGACCGAGACCGTTATTGCTCGGAGCGAAAATGGTTCGCTGGAGAACCGCGCCGTTACCACCACCAGCGCCAACGGGCTGTCGGTGACCACGCAACGTGATCGGGCTGGGGCCGGCAGCTTCGATCTGACCCGCACCGACGTCATCGTTCTCAATGCCGACGGCAGTCAGACCGAGACCGTCAGCGATGTCAGCGCCAATGGCACGCTGGAAGACCGCGCCGTCGTCACCACCAGCGCCAACGGGTTGTCGGTCACGACGCAGCTGGACGTGGCGGGGACCGGCACGTTCAACGACACCCGCACCGATGTTACCGTGCTCAATGCCGACGGCAGCCGGACCGAGACGGTGACCGACCGCAGCGCCAACGGTTCGCTGCTGGATCAGACGATTGTCACGACGAGCGCCAGCGGCCTCTCGAAGACGATTCAACAGGACGTCACCGGCGACGGCGTGTCGGACCACACCGAGACGGGCGTGGTTACGGCCAACGGCAGCAAGGTCGTGACGGTCGCCGATTTCAACACCGACGGCTCGCTCAAGGACCGCACCGTTACCACCACCAGCGCCAGTGGTCTGTCGATCGTGGTTCAGCGCGACCCGACCGGCTCGGGTAGCTTCACGCAAACCATCGATGACGACGTTGTCCTGAACGGTGACGGCAGCCGGATCGAGACGATCGCCAGTCACAGCGCCAATGGCAGCCTGCTGGCCGAGACGGTGGTCACGACCAGCGCCAATGGGCTGTCGAAGACGACGCAGGTGGAGAGCACCGGCGATGGCGTTTTCGATCTCACCGAGACCGATGTCATTGCCCTCAATGCCGATGGCAGCCGGACCAGGACGGTGACCGACAGCCATGCCGACGGCTCGCTGAAATCGAAAATTGTGACGACGGTCAGTGCCGACGGCGCCGCCACCACGATCCAGGTCGATTCGACCGGCGACGGCTATTACAACGAAGTCCGGACCGTGATCCGCAATGCCGACGGCAGCACCACGTCGACGGTGATGGACTGCAGCGCCAATGGCACGGTCGAGGGGCGCACCGTCACCACCACCAGCGCCAATGGATTGTCGATCATCACCCAAATCGACTCCACCGGGTCCGGCAGCTTCAACCTGACGCGAACCGACGTCACCGCCCTGAACGCCGACGGCAGCCGGACCAGGACCGTCAGCGACGTCAGCGCCAACGGCTCCCTGATCGACCGCATCGTCACCACCACCAGCGCCAACGGGCTGTCGGTGACCACGCAGCGGGATCAGGCCGGCGCCGGCAGCTTCGATCAGAGGCGCACCGACGTCACGGTTCTCAATGCCGATGGCAGCCGGACCGAGACCATCACCGATCTCAGCGCCAACGGTTCGGTCGAGGATCGCGCCGTCATCACCACCAGCGCCAACGGGTTGTCGGTCACGACGCAGCAGGATGCAGCCGGGTCGGGTACGTTCAACGACACCCGCACCGATGTTACCGTGCTCAATGCCGACGGCAGCCGGACCGAGACGGTGACCGACCGCAGCGCCAACGGTTCGCTGCTGGATCGGACGATTGTCACGACGAGCGCCAACGGCCTCTCGAAGACGATTCAGCAGGACGTCACCGGCGATGGGCTGTCCGATCGCACCGAGACGGGCGTGGTTACGGCCAACGGCAGCAAGGTCGTGACGGTCGCCGAATTCAACGCCAACGGCTCGCTCAAGGACCGCACGGTCACCACCACGAGCGCCAGTGGTCTGTCGACAGTGGTTCAGCGCGATCCGACCGGCTCGGGCCAATTTACCGAGACCATCAACGACGTCGCCGTGCTGAACGGTGACGGCAGCCGGACCGAGACGCTCACCGATCTCAGCGCCAACGGCAGCTTGCTGGCCAAGACGGTGATCACGACCAGCGCCAATGGACTGTCGAAGACGACCCAGGTGGACAACACCGGCGATGGCGTCTTCGATCGGACCGAGCTCGATGTCACGGTTCTCAATGCCGACGGCAGCCAGACCAGGACGGTGACCGACGGTCATGCCGACGGCTCGCTGACATCCAAGACGGTGACGACAGTCAGTGCCGACGGCGCCACCACCACGATGCAGATCGATTCGGCCGGTGACGGGTTCTACAATGAAATCCGGACCCTGGTCCGCAACGCCGACGGCAGCACCACGTCGACGGTCGTGGACTACAGCGCTAACGGCACGGTGGAGGGCCGCGCCGTCACCACCACCAGCGCCAACGGGCTGTCGGTCACCACCCAGGTCGACGCCGCCGGTTCCGGCAGCTTCAACCTGAAGCGAACCGACGTCACCGCCCTGAATGCCGACGGCAGCAAGACCAGGACCGTCAGCGATGTCAGCGCCAACGGCACCCTGATCGACCGCACCGTCACCACCACCAGCGCCAATGGGCTGTCGGTGACCACGCAACGGGATCGCACCGGCGCCGGCAGCTTCGATCAGACCCGCACCGACGTCACGGTTCTCAATGCCGACGGCAGCCGGACCGAGRCCATCACCGACTTCAGCGCCAACGGTTTGGTCGAGGACCGCACCGTCATCACCACCAGCGCCAATGGATTGTCGGTCACGACGCAGCAGGATGCGGCGGGGGCGGGTACGTTCAACGACACCCGCACCGACGTCGTCGTCCTCAATGCCGACGGCAGCCGGACCGAGGCGGCCAGCGACTTCAATGCCAATGGATCGTTGAAGGACAAGATCGTCGTAACCACGAGTGCGGACGGCCGCACGGTTACGACGACGCGGGACCTCGACGGCAACGGCATCGCCGATCAAACCGAAACCGACGTCGTTGCCTCGAATGGCAACATCGTCAGGACCGTCGCCGATTACGGCGTCAGCGGCGCGCTTAAAGACCGGTCGGTTACCACCACCAGCGCCAGCGGTCTGTCGACAACGACCCAACGCGACACCACCGGATCCGGGGTGTTCACGCAAACCACCCTGGACGTCGTCGTGCTCAACAGCGACGGCAGCCGGACCGAGACCATCTCGGATTTGAATGCGAATGGCTCGCTGCGCGACAAGCAAGTGATCACGACCAGTGCCAACGGCCTGTCGAAGACGACGCAGGACGACACCACGGGGAGCGGCGTCTTCAACGTGACGGAGACCGATCTCACCGTGCTCAATGCCGATGGCAGCAGCATCGAAACGATCTCCCGAACCAATGCCGCCGGAACATTGACGCGCCGGGAAATCGAGACGATTAGCGCCGACGGCAAAACCGTATCGATGTCCCTGGACCTCAACGGCGATAGCGTCGTCGATCAGAACGTGACCACGGTCGTCAATCCCGACGGTAGCACGGTCGCCACGCTCACCGATTACGGCGCGACCGGCGCGCTCAAGGACAAGGCCGTCATCACCACGAGCGCCAACGGATTGTCGGTAACGACACAGCGCGACACCACCGGTGCCGGTTCGTTCAACCAAACCCGGACGGATGTCACCGTGCTCAATGCCGACGGCAGCCGCACCGAGACGGTCAGCGACTACAATGCCGGCGGTGCGCTGACGGACCGGACGGTGACCACCACGAGCGCCAATGGTCTGAGCGTGACCACGCAGTGGAATCTGACAGGGTCCGGGGTCAGTGCAAGCCAGACGGATGTGACGACTCTCAACGCCGACGGCAGCCGGACCGAGACGGTCACGACCCTGAACGCCGGCGGTTCGGTGACCTCCGCCAAGACCGAGACCACAAGCGCGAACGGCCTCAGTCACACCGTCGCATGGCTTTCCGGCACCGGTGCCGGTCAGACGTCAACCGATGTCACGGTCCTTGGTGCCGACGGTCGGCGCACTGAAACCGTATCGAACTATAAGGCCGGCGGCTCCCTGCTGTCGAAAACCGTCACCACGACCAGCGCGGACGGCAGAACCACGACCGTCGTTTCCGACACCAATGGCGACGGCTCTACCGATCAGAGCGAGACGATTTATTCGGCAGTCAACGCGGATCACAGCAAGACCAGTGTCATCGTCGATTACAATGGCAATGGCTCCGTCAAGGACGCCATGACCGCGACGACCAGCGCCGRCGGTCGCACCGTCACCATCCAACGCGATGCGGACGGCAACGGCATCATCGATCAAACGCAGACCAGCGTGGCGGCCATTGACGGCAGCAAGACCGACACCTTCATCGACTACAGCCCGGCGGGCGCTGTCGAAGACCGGACGATCGTCAGCACCAGTGCCGACGGCCTGACCAGGACCACGCAGTGGGATTTTAGCGGCAGCGGAACCATTGGCCGTACGCGAACCGACGTGACCGTGAAAAATCTCGATGGCAGCACCACCGAGACCATTACCGATATCAACAGCGACGGCACGCTCCATCAGAAGGGGGTGCTGACCACCAGCGCCGACGGCCGGACCAGGACGCTGCAGGAAGATACCAGGGGGGCTGGCTACTTCGATCATACCGAAGTGACGACGATCGCCGTCGACGGCAGCTCGTCGACGATCACAAAAGATCTGACCGCCGGCGGCGCGTTGCTCGATCAGACCGTGACAACGGTCAGCGCCGACGGCTTCAGCCGAACCGTCGACGAGGATACCCACGGCACCGGGACCTATAATTATCACGCCGTCACCAACAAGAACATCGACGGCAGCTCGGTCACCAACGCCTACTATCTCAAGGCAAATGGTCAGGTCGCCGAGCGCATCGTGACGTCGATCGACGCCAATGGGCTTGTCACGACTGTCCAGATCGACAGTACCAACGCCGGCTGGTTCGACAGTATCGAAACCATCGTGACCCGGGCGGACGGCAGCACGGTGGCGACGACGCGCGAGCTCAATTCCGACGGGACGACGAAGAAGCAGTGGGTCACCAACACGACGGCTGACGGCACCACCACCACCGTTCTGGGGGCGGCACCGACCATCACCGGCACGCAGGCAGGCCAGCCGACCTCGTCGGAAGCGCCGGTCCATCCGTTTGCCGGCGTCACCATCGGTGACTCCAACGCCGGCGCGACCGACACGCTGACCATCACGGTGAGCGGGGCAGGTGGCACGCTGTCCGGCGCCGGCCTCACCCGTTTCGGCAACACCTACACCTTGACGGGGACGGCGGCCGCGATCACCAGCGCGCTCGACGCGCTCGTCTTCACCCCGACGGCCGGCCAGCCCAACACCTATGGCACCACCACCTTCACGCTGTCTGACAGCAGCACCGGCTACACGATACCGGCCTACAACAACCCGCTGACGACGCTGGCCACGTTCACCGGCGGCCCCAATGGCAAACAACCTCTCGCCGGCCTGATCGCGGATGCGGCGGGCAATCTGTTCGGCACGACATTTTTGGGCGGCATCGATGGCGACGTGTTCGAGATCACCAGGAACGGCAACGGCTACAGCAGCACGGCAACGGTGATTGCCGGGTTCAATAACATCGACGGAGCCACCCCCGCGGGCGGCCTGATCATGGACGCGGCAGGCAATCTGTTCGGGACGACCCAACAGGGCGGTGCGAACGGTCTGGGTACTGTGTTCGAAG
>NZ_JBFULT010000379.1:0-7428 GCF_054049755.1 Bradyrhizobium sp. P5_C11_2 | reverse complement strand
ATCGAGATCGGCACGGCAACGTCACCCAGATGGACACCGCGCGGATCGGCCGGCGCACGGCCGAGCCCGAGCCGGATCTGCCGGCCCCGGATAGCGCACCCGTCCCGGATGCGCCCAAGCAGCAGCTCAGCAACGTCATCCAGCTGGGCAACCGGCTTAATGTGATCCCGCCGCCGGAAGCAATCGAGCGCGGGTTGATCGCGGAGGAAGCGGCCGCAGATATCCAGCAGATCAAGGATTGCGACGTAAAGCGGCTGGATCACCGCGTAACCGCAGTGAACTACGCCTTAGCTGCGCTCGCCCGCGTGGAGGCGGGCGAGGCCAGCGTATACAGCGCCTCCAACTGGTTGTCGGCGCTCAGACGCAGACAGCGAGCGCGGCGAGGCTCGGTGGTGTCCGCGGGCGTGGCATCGTCGCTGCCGGACAGGGCGGCGGATCGTCGTCATCGTTCCGGCGCCCGGGGCGGACGTACCAGCGCAGGTTCGAGATCCGGCTCGGGCGGCGTCGAGCTGGTGCCATGTTCATGGAGCCAAGGTCAGTGAGATGCGGCTCTATCGTAGACACGAGTCATTCTCCTGAAAACGCAAAGCAGGGTGTGACGGGTGTTGCCCCCGCGCACGACCGGTTCGCGAGGGCGTCTGTTCAAGAGCAGTTGGGCTGAGGATCAGGCAGCCTTAGCGTGGTCCACGATCCGCGGCTGCGCGTTGTCCTGGCCGACAGCGGCCGAGGCGCCCCCAATCGTGATGCGACGCGGCTTGAACGCCTCTGGGACCTCCCGCACTAGCTCGACAGTCAGCAGGCCGTTCTCCATGCGGGCGCCCGTGACCTTCACATGATCCGCGAGGTTGAAGGTCTGGCGGAACTGACGCGCGGCGATGCCCCGGTGCAGGAACTGGCGGTCGCCCTCAGCATCCTTCTTCTGCCCGGTGACAAGGAGACTATTGGCGTTCTGCGTCAGCTCGATCTCGTCGGGTGCGAAGCCAGCCACCGCCAGGGTGATGCGGTAGGCGTCGTCGGCGACTTTCTCGATGTTGTAGGGCGGCCAAGCGGCCGACGCGTCGACGCGAGCAGCCTGGTCCATCATGTCGAACAGGCGGTCGAAGCCGACGCTGGAGCGGTAGAGCGGTAGAGCGGGGCGAAGTCGAAGGTCCTCATGACCACATCCTCCTTGCGAGCAACGTGATAACGAGAGCCGCCGGACACCATGTCCGGCGCCCAACATGCGAGCCTGAATGGGCCTCGCACACGCGCGTAACGCCAAAGACGAGGCCGAGTTCCAATGCGGATGCCGGATTTTTCGTGACGTCAGGCGTGCGCCAGGACGGCCTGCGCGACGCCACCCATGGGCTGCGCAGTCCCAACGCCGACAAGCGCCGACCTGTCGCCCGTGCTCGGTCTGCGGGCGACAGGTCCGCCATCACGGCATCCACCGCGCTTCAGGCGCGCCAGCGCGGCGGTTCCTCGTAGGACAGGGACTGGACGATCTGGCGGTAGGCCGCTTCCGGGAAGGCTTTGAGGGTTTGTGCGCGGATGTTGCCGAGCATCCCAAGCTGCAAGCTGAAGCGGGCCGCGACAGCGTCGTCTGGGGCCTCGTAGACCGCCACGATGTCGTAGCTTCCCAGCGTCAGGAAGAAGTCCTTGAAGCTCCCGCCCATCTCCGCGAGCAGCTGCTTGGCCGCATCGAGTCGAGCGGGTGAGTCGGACGCCGCGCGTGCGCCCTGATCAGTCCAGTTCGCCAGCATGATGTAGGTGGTCATCGCATACCTCCAATTTTGAGCGTGACCGGGGCGTAATGGTACAACAACTTGTGCTCGCGGGGACACAAAAAGTCCCGGACAGGTACTCTCGACCTGTCGAGGTAATGGGCCGAGGGTCTGTGGCAAACTCGGGTGCAGGCCGCTTGCCGGTCAGCTCGGCCACCTCGGTGGTGAGCATTGCCACCGTCTCGGCCACGGCAACTTGCTGCCGTGGATCGAGGCCGAGTTCTCGATGGCCGAACGTTCAGCCCGGCGCTTTATGGACGCGGCCGAAGCCTTTGGGTCCAAATCGGCCAATGTGGCCGATTTGCCCGCCACCGTCCTCTACGCCCTCACCGCCCCGTCCACCCCCGAGCCCATCAGGGAGGAGTTCATGCGCGAGGCCGAGGCGGCCGGCGGTGCCTGTGGATAATCCGCCGCCGCTCCTTGGCCTCGCCCTGACAGGGACTCGCTACGGGGGTGCTGCTGGAGAGCACCACCACCATGCCCGACCACACCGAACCTGACTTGTTCGCCGCCGCCGGTCTCACTCTCGATGTCGAGACCGTGCAGCCCGCGCCCAAGCGCCAGAGGAAGCCCAGGACGCCGTCGCCGGCCCAGCGGGCGGCTGCGGACCGCCTGATGGGCGCTCGCCGCCAAGGCCGACGCTTTCGAACGCGACGGACGCTACGACGAGGCCGCGCTGCTGCGGATGCTCGCGCGAGACCACCGAATTCGCGCGATGGAAGTCCGCGCGCACATCGGACTGCTTGAGATGTGGCTCGGCCTGACGGAGATTGACCGGCGACCGTCACAAGAAAGCCCGCCGCAGCGATGCCGGGCGGGCTGGAGGTGGAGTAATCCCGTGAATGCCCTGTAGACCTGCGGGCGGGTGTTTGGTTCCCGAATGAGTGCCGCTTGACCGCCTTCAGCTGAAGGAACCCCATCGGGCCAGTCGCGAGAGGTGTACGGAACTCCTGGCTGCGGTCAGACCGCTCGGTTCAGACCCCGGCCTGCATGGACCGAGGGTGCTGTGCTCATCAGCACCTCATCCGGGCCGAGCGGCTGCTCGGACTAGACCGGCGCCATCAGCGTGAGCACCGTCGTAGCGATGGCCATCGAGGCGACGGTCGAGAATGCGGAAATCACGAGCCAATCCATCGTCGTTCCTCCTGGAGACATTGTTTTCATTGCCTGGATGTAAGGTTTCATGAACCATCAGCCCTGACGGTGCTCCAGAGCACGTGCTCGAATGCTGATTATCGGCGGACCACAAAAGAAACGCGCCGCAGCTAGGCGGGACGGGTTACCGTCCGGACTCATAACCAGTAGCTGACGGTGGCGGCGATGCAGACGGCGGCGAGATAGTTGGCGGCCGAGCGATCGTAGCGGGTGGCGATGCGGCGGAAGTCCTTGAGCCGCCCGAACATGCGCTCGATGGCATTGCGGCCGCGATAGAGCACGGGCGAGAAGCATGGCTTCCAAGGCCGGTTGATCTTGGGCGGGATGTTGGGTGCGGCCCCGGCCGCCTCGATCTGCCGGCGGATGGCGTCGCTGTCGTAGCCCTTGTCGACCAGCACGATGCGGCAGGCGGGCAGACGTTCGAGCAGCAACGCGCCGGCCTTGCAGTCGGCGGCCTGCCCGCCGGTCAGCAGGAAGGCGAGCGGGCGGCAGAAGCGATCGGTGAGGGCGTGGATCTTGGTCGTGCGCCCGCCTACGAGGCGCTGACGACCTGAAGCCCACGCTTCTGTGAAGCAGCCGGGATGTCCTGCAGCTTCGCACAACGGGTTTGGTTCCGCCCACCTGCCTTAGCTTCGTAGAGCGCGCCATCCGCGCGGCGGTAGAGATCGGCTAGCGCTGCGATCTCCGCACCAGTCGGCACCACGGCTGCTAGCCCGATGCTCACTGTGACCGCGCCCGCTCCGATACCGGCAGATCCGATTGCCAGGGTGGACACCTCGGCATGGACCTTCTCCGCAATGCAAAATGCGCCTGCTTGGTCTGTGTCTGGCAGGAGAATAGCGAACTCCTCGCCGCCTACACGGCAGACGAGGTCGTGCGGGCGATGAATGCTGGCCGAGAGGCAGCGGGCCAGACCCTTGAGCACCTCGTCGCCGACCGCGTGCCCGTAGCGGTCGTTGAAGCGCTTGAAGTGATCGGCATCCACGATGAGTAGTGATAGCGGCTCACCTGAGCGCCTTACGCCACCCGAGGCCCGGGTGAATGCGTCCTCAAACGCGCGGCGGTTCGGCAGCCCTGTCAGAGCATCCGTCAGAGATAGCTTTGCGAGTTCCGCCTGCATGGTTTCGCGGCGGCGCAGCTCACGCCCGAACAGGAGCGACAGCGCGATCGTGAGGCCACACAGCAGCGCCACGATGCCCCCGATGACGAGCGCCTTCACCCGCCACTCGGCCTCGGTCTCGTCGGTCGAGAGAGCGACGTTCAGGATCAGCGGCAGGTCGCCGACTTGCGTAAAGGTGTAGTATCGCTCGATGCCGTCCCGGATCGAGGTGTGGACAAAACTGCCGTTGTGCTCACGCAAAAAACCCTTGAAGGTTGGGGCACTCGCGATGTTGGCACCGATGTCAGCCTCGACGAAGGGCTGGCGCATGACACGCGTGCCGTCGCGCAGGTAGAGATTGATGGCGCCGTTTCGGCCGAGGTCGATCTGACTGAACAGCCGCGTGAAGTAGGACAGGTTCAGTGTCCCCAACACCACGCCGCCGAATGTACCGTCAGCCTTGTTGATGCGACGGCTCAGCACGATCATACGACTGCCGAGCAGACGTGAGAACAGCGGCTCACTGATGTAGAGACCGAGATTGTTCTGCGCCTTATGGGCCTGGAAATAAGCTCGGTCGGCGTAGTTTGCTTTGCGCGCAGGAACCGCGCCTGCCTCAATGACGCTATCGCCGTTCTCATCGGTGACGACCAGCACGCCCATGTCGCGAGCCGTCGCAGCGCGGTCGAACAGCAACAGCTGCCGCAGCTCGGGGGTGACCTGCGCAAGTCCCGGAGCCTTCAGGTTGTCGAGGACCCCGCGCAGCGAGAGATCGTACAGCTCGATGTTGCGAGCAATGTCGCGCTCAAGGACCTGGACGAGGTTCTTGGAGGTCTGCTCAGCCTTGTCCCAGGCGTCCTGTCGCAGATCCAACAGCATCAGGCCGGACGCTGCGAGCATCCCAACGGGCGCCAGGACGCCGAGGGCGATCCATGTCCGGGCAAACTGAAACCGAAGCACTAGGCGTCGCAGCGGGACCATCGAGGGTTTCTCGCGAACGCGTTCGCTCCCGCTCAATCCTGGCACGGACAATCCTTACCAAGGGTTTTAGATCGGTAGAGTCAGGGCGGTGTCGTGCGTCTGCGCCAACACGATCGCGTGAGCACCCGTCGCACCTGCACCCCACGAGAAGGGTCAGGGTAACGCCGTTCCCGATCAGCGGCTGACCAGTTACCTCTCTACTCCCCCATTACTCCTATTCATCTGCTGATCAAAGCGCTTCCAGAAGCCGGTCAGCCGCCGATAGGGTTTGCCATCCGGGCCGAGGTGCCGACCCTCCTCTATGTATCGTCGGCAAAGCCATCCGTTGACGCTGTCGAGGACTCCCGAGGTATCCTTCAGAAATGCGGAGGTGGCCTCGATCAGGTCGAAGCCCACGTGTTTCATGAGGGCCATTATTTGTGCCTGGATAGCGGTTTTATGCTCCTTGGCTGCAGGCTTGAATACTAAAAGGGCCGCCGTTGAGGCGGCCCTCATCACCGACGTCGTCCCGGCTTGCGTCAGGCGGCGCGGACGGTTGCGAGGAAGCGCCTCATCTCGGCCGCGAGCTGCTCGGACTGGCGTGACAGCTCGGAGGCCGCCCCAAGTACCTGATTAGCCGCAGCGCCCGTGTCCTCAGAGGCGCGTGCCACACCGGCGATGTTGCTCGTCACCTCACCCGTGCCGCTCGCCGCCTGTGCCACGTTGCGCACTATCTCCTGGGTGGCTGCACCCTGCTGCTCAACGGCAGCCGCAATGCTGGTGGCAACCCCGCTGATCTCCTGGATGCGCGCGCTGATCGAGCTGATCGCCGTGACCGCCTGACTTGTCGAGCCCTGGATCCGGCCGATCTGGCCCGAGATCTCGCTCGTGGCCCGCGCGGTCTGCTCGGCGAGCGCCTTAACCTCGCTCGCCACCACCGCAAAGCCCTTCCCGGCGGCGCCGGCGCGCGCCGCCTCGATCGTGGCGTTCAGGGCCAGCAGATTGGTCTGACCGGCAATCGTGGAGATCAGCGTCACCACGTCACCGATGCGCGACACAGCCCCGTTAAGCTCCTGCACGAGTGCGGCTGTCTGGCAAGCCTCATCCACAGCAGTGCGGGCCAGCTGGGCCGAGCCGCTAACCTGCCGGCCGATCTCCTGCACGGAGGAGCCCAGCTCCTCCGCCGCTGCAGCTACGGTGTTGACGTTGGAGGCGGCCTCTTCGGCAGCAGCGGCCACAGTTGTCGAATGACTGGCTGTCTCCGTCGCCGTCGTCGTCATGGTCTGTGCGGTGGCCTGCAACTCGGTAGCTGAGGATGACACCATGCTGATGATGCCGCCGACAGCTTGCTCGAAGCCGTCGGCCATCTGGCGCATGCCGGCCCTACGCTGCTCCTCGGCCGCCAGCCGTGCGTGGGCCGTCTCCGCCTCCAGCTGACGAGTCCGGATCAAGTTTTCCTTGAACACCTGCACAGCCGAGGCCATCGCGCCGATCTCGTCGTGCCGCTCGGCGCCTGGAATAGCCGTCGCCGTGTCACCGGCAGCTAACCGGACCATCGCTCCTTCCAGATGTATAATTGCTCGGGAGACCCACCGCTGCAGAATGATAAAGCTGGCAGCTGCGACCGAGAGAATGCCAATCGCCATACCCGTCAGCAGAAGCACCCAGGTCCAAGCCTGATCCGCTGATGCCGTTGCCTGACCAGTCAGAACCTCCATCGCCGCGGCGGCGACGGCAAGGACATCCGACTGTGCATCGCCAGCAAGCTTCAGCCACGTCTCCATGTTGAAAGCGAGGGGCTGACCGGTTGCGGCAGAGGTATCGATCTCCTTGCGTAGGTTCACATAGGCACTTCCGGAGAAGCTGTTCTGTGCGGCGGCTAGTGCCGCCCTCAGATCTGTTGGAGCGTGTTCGTCCATCAGGTCGGCTATAACGCCAAGACCAGACGTCACTTGGTGCGCGTATTCCCGTACCTTAATCGTCTCTTCCGGCCGCACGGCCCTGTTCTGTGCCAGGATCGTGCGGACCTGGAACCGAAGCATCCCGGCGCTGATCCGCGCCTGCCACGCGGTCGCGCTGATCTGAATGAGGGGAAACATCTTCGGGTCGAGCGCCACGATGCGATGCCCCAACAGCTTGGCGCCATGCTGGAGCGCGTTCAGCACCGGCTCAAGCCGCTCGTCGAGCCGAGCCCGCACTGTCATGTCGCGTGCGGCAAGTTCCTGGCCTAGAGCCGTGCCCGGCCGCGTTGCGACGGGTTAGCGGTTTGCCGCGTTGAGTGGTGAAGGAGCCCTCGATGCCTTCACCGTTGTCTGTCGATCTGCGCGAGCGTGTCGTGGCGGCCGTGGCCGAGGGCGCCTCCTTCCATCGAGCGGCGGCCCGGTTCGGTGTAAGCGTGTCGAGTGCCAGCCGCTGGTCGGAGCGGTTCGCGCAGGAAGGCCACGTCGCGCC
>NZ_JBFULT010000378.1:0-7431 GCF_054049755.1 Bradyrhizobium sp. P5_C11_2 | reverse complement strand
CCATAAGGGGTGATGGTAAATGAGCGGTTGAGGGGGGGTGCTTCCCTCTCCCCGCTTGCGGGGAGAGGTCGGATCGCTCTTGCGATCCGGGTGAGGGGGTACAGGTCCCTCCTCGATCTCACGTGTGGATAGAGGCCCCTCACCCCAACCCGCTCCCCGTAAGAACGGGGAGAGGGAGAAGAGCCGTCACGCCTTCAAGAATTCCGACGCCTTGTACAGCGAGCGGAATGGCAGGCCGGCCGCACCGAACGTATCGGTGGCGCCTTCCTCGCGGTCGACCATGGTCAGCACCAGCACCACATCGGCGCCGGTCTCGCGCACGGATTCCACCGCCTTCATCGCCGAACCGCCGGTGGTGGTGACGTCCTCGACGATCACCACGCGCTTGCCTTCGAGAGTCTCGCCCTTGGGCAGGCCTTCGATCGCGAGCTTCGCGCCGTGCTCCTTCGGCTTCTTGCGCACGAAGAACGCCGCGATCGGATGGCCCTTGATCCAGGAGATCTGCGCCAGCGCGCCGGCCAGCGGCACCGCACCCATCTCGAGCCCGCCGATGAAGTCGAGCTTGTCGTCCTTCAGCGTCTCATAGGTGAGTTCGGCGAGCAGCGTCGCGCCCTCCGGGTCGAGCATGGTCGGCTTGAGGTTGAAATAGAAATCGCTCTTGCGGCCTGAAGCGAGCGTCACGTCGCCGCGGCCGAAGGAGCGCCGGCGGATGATTTCGAACAGGCGGGCGCGGGAGGCTGATTTCGACACGGCGGTCCCTCGGAGCGTTTTTGGAGGAGGCGGAATTTATCCCCCACGGCCGGGACATTCCAGAGGGGACGGGTCCAGTCAACAGGGATCGCCCGACGGTCGGCCATCCCGGTCCGCCGGTTGTAGGGGTGCAACCTTCTGGAGTAGGTGAGGCGGCACATCTGTTGGGCAAGAAAACGGGCAAGGAAGCAAGGCATGACCATCGAGCTGCACACCTGGAACACGCCGAACGGCCGCAAGATCTCGGTCGCGCTGGAGGAAATGGGGCTGCCCTACAAGGTGATCCCGGTGAACATCACCAAGGGCGAGCAGATGGCGCCGGAGTTCCTCAAGCTCAGCCCCAACAACAAGATCCCCGCGATCCTGGATCCCGAAGGCCCGGACGGCAAGCCCGTCAGCATCTTCGAATCCGGCGCGATCCTGCTCTATCTCGGCGAAAAGACCGGCAAATTCCTGCCGAAATCGCTGGCCGGGCGCATCCCCGTCTACGAATGGCTGATGTGGCAGATGGGCGGCTTCGGGCCCATGCCGGGCCAGGTGCACCATTTCATCGCGCTCGAGAACGAGCAGGACCGCGCCTACGGCCTGAAGCGCTTCATGGCGGAGACGCGCCGGCTCTACGGCGTGCTGGACCGCCGGTTAGAGGGCCGCGACTTCGTCGCCGGCGATCTCTCGGTGGCCGATTTCGCCATTCTCGGTTGGGCCTGGCGCCATCCTCGCCACAAGGTAGAGCTGGCCGATTTCCCCAACGTCAAGCGCTGGTACGAGGCCCTGATGGCGCGCCCGGCGGTGAAGCGGGGCATGGACGCGAAGCTGGATTGATTGGGCGGTGTCATCGCCCGCCTTGTGCGCAGTTGCGCACTGGGGCGGGCGATCCAGTATTCCAGAGGCGGCGGTGATTGAGCCGAGAGGCCGCGGCGTACTGGATGCCCCGGTCAAGCCGGGGCATGACAGTGTGCCTCACACCTTCCGCGCTTCCACCGCCATCCTGACCGCAAGCCCGGCGAGCACCGTGCCCATCAGCCAGCGCTGCACCAGCATCCAGCTCGGGCGGCTGGCCAGGAACAGCGCGATCGAGCCTGCGGCGAGCGCGATCATGGCATTGACGCTGACGCTGATCGCGATCTGGATCGCGCCCAGCACCACCGACTGCGCCAGCACGCTGCCGGCGGTGGGGTCGATGAACTGCGGCAGCAATGCGAGATAGAGCATCGCGATCTTCGGATTGAGCAGATTGGTGACGAAGCCCATCGCGAACAATTTGCGCGGGCTGTCGATCGCGAGCTGCTTCACCTGGAACGGCGAGCGGCCGCCCGGCTTCACCGCCTGCCAGGCGAGCCACAACAGGTAGCCCGCGCCGGCAAAACGCAGCGCGTCATAGGCAAAGGGAATGGCGAGCAGCAGCGCCGTGATGCCGAACGCGGCACACAGCATGTAGAACACGAAGCCGAGCGCGACGCCGCCGAGCGAGACGATGCCGGCGGCCGGTCCCTGCGTGATCGAGCGCGAGATCAGGTAGATCATGTTCGGCCCGGGCGTGAGCACGAGGCCGAAGGAGACGAGGGCAAAGCCGAGCAGGGCTGATGTGTGAGGCATGGGCGAACCGGTGCGGGGATCGCTCGGTTCTAATATGCGTGGGATCGCGGTGCCATCGCGCAATTGCACGGAGGACAATTCGATATGGTGCGGCGAACGCGGTGCGCTCCCTCGCCCCGCTCTTGCGGGGAGAGGGTTGGGGTGAGGGGCCTCTCTCCACACGTGAGATCGTCGAGGGACCGGTACCCCCTCACCGGATTGCTTCGCAATCCGACCTCTCCCCGCAAGCGGGGAGAGGTGAAGAGGCAGCGTCAATGCGCCTCGTCCCAGTTCGTCGCCGCGCGCGCGTCAACGTGCAGCGGCACTGACAAGAGCACGGCGGGGAACGGGGCGTCCTGCATCACGTGCTGAACGACGGGAAGCGTTGCCGCGACCTCGGCGTCCGGCACCTCGAAGATCAGTTCGTCGTGCACCTGAAGCAGCATCTGCGCCGACAGTTTTTTCTCGGCCAGCGCATCCTCCACCCGCGTCATGGCGCGGCGGATGATGTCGGCCGCGGTGCCCTGAAGCCGGGCGTTGATGGCGGCGCGCTCGTTGAAGGCGCGCACCGAGGCGTTCGAAGCCTTGATGTCGGGATAGTGGCACTTGCGGCCGAACAGGGTCGTGACATAGCCGTGGCTCCGGCAGAAATCACGGGTCTCGTCCATGTAGGCGCGGATGCCGGGGAAGCGCTCGAAATATTTCTTGATGTAGGCGGACGCCTCTTCGCGGGCGATGCCGAGCTGGTTGGCCAGCCCAAACGCCGAGATGCCGTAGATGATGCCGAAATTGATCGCCTTGGCGCGGCGGCGGATCTCGCTCGGCATGCCCTCGATCGGCACGCCGAACATTTCCGAAGCCGTCATCGCGTGAATATCGAGCCCGTCCTTGAACGCCTGCTTCAGCACCGGAATGTCGGCGATTTCGGCGAGCAATCGGRGCTCGATCTGCGAATAGTCGGCGGAAACCAGCTTGTGCCCCGGTGTCGCGATGAACGCGCGACGGATCTTGCGGCCGTCCTCGGTGCGCACCGGAATGTTCTGCAAATTCGGCTCGTTCGACGACAGCCGGCCCGTCGTGGTCGCGGCCAGCGCGTAGGTGGTGTGGACGCGATGGGTCTGCGGGTTGACGTAGGTCGGCAGCGCGTCGGTGTAGGTCGATTTCAGCTTGGAGACCTGGCGCCACTCCAGAATCTTCTTCGGGAAGTCGTGGCCCTGCTCGGCGAGGTCGTCCAGCACCTGCGCGGTGGTCGACCACGCGCCGGTCTTGGTCTTGGTGCCGCCCGACAATCCCATCTTGCCGAACAGAATGTCGCCGATCTGCTTGGGGCTGCCGACATTGACCGGCTCGCCCGCGATCTCCTGGATCTCGGCCTCGACGCGCGCGGCGGTCTGGGCGAAGTCGCCGGACAGGCGCGACAGCACCTGGCGGTCGATCGAGATGCCGCGCCGCTCCATGCGCGCGAGCACCGCGACCAGCGGCCGCTCCAGCGTCTCGTACACGGCGGTCATGTGCTCGGCGACGAGCCGCGGCTTCAGCACGCGCCACACCCGCAAGGTCATGTCGGCGCCTTCGGCCGACAGCGGCGCGGCCTTCTCGATCGGCACCTGGTCGAAGGTGATCTTGCCCTTGCCGCTGCCGAGCAGCTCGCTCTCCTTCAGCACGGCGTGCCCGAACCAGCGCTCTGCGAGCGAGTCAAGTTCGTTCGAACCCCGCCCGGCGTCGAGCACATAGGAGATCAATTTGGCATCGTCGGTGTTGCGCAGCGTGATGCCGTGCTGCGCCAGCATGACGGCGGTGAACTTGACGTCGAAGCCGATCTTGAGGATGCCGGCCGATTCCAGCACCGGTCGCAGCGCATCGATGGCCTCGGCGTGCTTGACCTGATCGGGCGCGAGGCCGGCGTCGAACAGGCCGGCGCCGCCGCCGGACTGCTTGTGCGCCAGCGGCACGTAGCAGGCGTCGTTCGGCGCCAGCGCCAGCGCGATGCCGCAGAGATCGGCCTGCATCGGGTCGATGGAGTTGGCGCGGATCTCGATCGCGACCTGGCCGGCGTCATGGATGCGTGCGATGAAGGCATTGAGCTCGGCGAGCGTCTTGATCGCCTGGTACTTGCCGCGGTCGACCGGAAGCTTTCGCAAAGCCTCTTCACGCGCGGCGGCGAGCGAGATCGGCGCGCCCTTGAGGCTGGCCGACTTGTCACCCTTGTCGCCGCCCTTGGCGGTGACTGCAGGAGCGGCAAAGAGATCGCCGGACGTCTCGGACGATGTCGCCCTGGCCGCGCCGTCGCCGGTTTTGCCGCGTGCCTCGCTGCTGTTGGCCACGTCGGCGTCGACATTGGCGGGATCGATCTGCGAATAGTCGGCGACGCGGCGGGTCAGCGTGGAAAACTCCATCGCCTTCAGGAAGGCGATCAGCTTGCGCGCATCGGGCTCGTGGACGGCGAGGTCGTCGAGCGGCACGTCCAGCTCGACCTTGTCGTCGAGCAGCACCAGCTTGCGCGAGATCCGCGCCTTCTCGGCGTTCTCGATCAGCGCCTCGCGCCGCTTCGGCTGCTTGATCTCGGTGGCGCGGAACAGCAATTGCTCGAGGTCGCCATATTCGACGATCAGCTGCGCCGCGGTCTTGATGCCGATGCCCGGCACGCCCGGCACGTTGTCGGTGGAATCACCGGCCAGCGCCTGCACCTCGACCACCTTCTCCGGCGGCACGCCGAATTTCTCGATCACCTCGGGGATRCCGATGCGGCGATCCTTCATGGTGTCGTACATCGTGATCTTGTCGTTCACGAGCTGCATCAGATCCTTGTCGGAGGACACGATGGTCGTGTGGGCGCCGCGGTCGCTGGCCTGCCGCGCATAGGTCGCGATCAGATCGTCGGCCTCGAAGCCGCCCTGTTCCAGGCAGGGCAGGTCGAAGGCGCGCACGGCTTCGCGGATCAGCGAAAATTGCGGGATCAGGTCGTCCGGCGCCGGCGGCCGGTGCGCCTTGTACTCGGGGTAGATCTTGTTGCGGAACGTGACCTCCGACTTGTCGAAGACGATGGCCAGATGCGTCGGCCGGTTGTCGGCGGGCATGTCGCGCAAGAGCTTCCACAGCATGTTGCAGAAGCCGAGCACCGCATTGACCTGCAACCCATCCGACTTGCGGTTCAGCGGCGGCAGCGCGTGATAGGCGCGGAAGATGWAGCCGGAACCGTCGACCAGGAAGATGTGGTCGCCCTTGCCGGCCGCCTTCGCCGCGACTGGTTTGGCAGCAGGCTTGTCAGCAGCGGATTTGGCGTCGGCTTTGGCGGCGGTCGTCGGGGAGGTTTTGGGCATGGCCGCAATGTATGAATTTTTGCGGGCTTTGACAGCCTTCGACAGTGGCTTTTTGGGGCGATTCCCACACCTCATCGTCGTCCCGGCGAAGGCCGGGACCCATAACCACCGGGCGTAGTTTGGCGAAGACTGGTGGTTAAGCGATCGTGCCGCTGTACAAAGACCTGCGATCCATCGATAAATCACGCGGTATGGGTCCCGGCCTTCGCCGGGACGACGGATTACTCCGCCGCCTGCAACACCGCGCCCGCCTTCTTCGGCGCGATCCAGAACGCATCCGGCCGCTCGAACAGGAAGTGCGCATTGAGCCGCAGCGCGGCCTGCCAGATCGCGAGCGATCCGACCACCCCCACAATGGTGACGATCAGCGACACCGTGCCGATATCGGGAATGATGCCGGTGCGCAGCAGCAGCGTTCGTGTCGCCGCCATCGGCAGGAAGAAGGCGAGGTAGATCACGATCGAATGCTCGCCGCAGAAGCCCAGGACATTCAGCCAATGGGCCCGCGCGAGCAGCGTGCCCATTGTGATGATGGCGCAGGCGCCGGCGAAGCCGAGCACGAGCGACACGATCTTCCATTCGCTCGCGCCGAGCGCGACGACGCCTGCATTGATCAGTGCCCACGCTGCAAGGGCCGCGAGCGCAAGTGTGGGGTGATTGCGCGCGCGATCCGACAGCGCGAACACGTAAGGCGCGAACAGATAGCCCGAGTAGAAATAGACGAAGCGCGCGCAGAACTCGTCGATCGCGGTCCAACCGGTTGTGATGTGCGCCGTCTCCAGCGCCGCGGCGACGAGCCAGATCGCGAGCGGCGGGATCGGCCGTGTCAGTTTTGTGACGACGAAGAAGATCGGCAGCAGGTAAATGAACCAGAGCGTGCCGAACGGCTCGATGAAGGATTCGAGATACAGCAGGCCGGCGTCGCGCCAGCTCGTCTCCGCCGCGAAGGCGGGCGCCTTGAAGCCGAACTGGATTGTCACCCAGACGACATAGAAATAGGCGAAATGCACCACCTTGCGGTCGAGATAGGTTCGCCAGTCGCGGTCGATCACAAGGGGCAGGAACAGGCCCGAAATCAGGAAGAAATCCGGCATCCGGAACGGTTTTGCGAAGGCCACCGCGACATGCATGAAACCGGTCTCGCCGGCGGCGAGCTCGACCCCCAGCACCGAATGCATCATCACCACCATGATGATGCAGATGCCCTTGGCGTAGTCGATCCAGTCGACACGCGCGGCAGCCGGGACCTTGCGTCCCCCGCTCGCGGCGATTGTGCCGATTGCTGCCATGGTGTCCCTTTTCGAGGCGTGTTCCGCCCGGCTCTGTCCGGGCGCGGGGCAGTGTGGGGCCTTGCGGTTTACGATTTCTTTGCCGGTACAATTCGCGTGCCGGTTTTTGCCTGCGGACTGTTCCCTCAGCTCAGGAAAATGCTAAACCGCCCCGCATTGGGGTTTCGTTAACCAAGCCAGAACAGGGTTTTTCATGCGAATCGCGATGATCGGCACGGGCTATGTGGGACTGGTCTCCGGAGCCTGCTTTGCGGATTTCGGTCACGACGTCACCTGCGTTGACAAGGACGAGAAGAAGATCGCGGCACTCCATCGCGGCGAGATCCCGATCTACGAGCCCGGCCTCGACGAATTGGTCGCAACCAACGTCAAGGCCAAGCGGCTCGACTTCACCACCGACCTGTCGAAGCCGGTGGCCGATGCCGATGCCGTGTTCATCGCGGTCGGCACGCCGTCGCGCCGGGGTTCATCGCGGTCGGCACGCCGTCGCGCCGGGG
>NZ_JBFULT010000377.1:0-7431 GCF_054049755.1 Bradyrhizobium sp. P5_C11_2 | reverse complement strand
TTATTATCGGTTGCTCATTGTCAGGGGCAGGACCGTACGAACCGGAGTCCTGCAATGTTCAAGTTAGTCCTTTCTGCGTTCCTCGTTTTTGCCTGCTCGACCGCTTCGGAAGCGCGCACCTACCGCACCACCCAGGCGCCCGAATGCAATGTGACAATGCCCTGCGACTTCTCGTATTCGCAACCGCGCCGCGACGGCGTTTCGCGGCACGCCTTGCAAACGCTCCGCTCGACACAACTCACGATGGCCTACGATGGCAGCGCCGCCACGGCGGTGAATGTCTCCGGCGGCCAGGTCGTCGGCGGACGACCGGCCGGTTGTCCGTCGTCCTTCTGCGGCTGCGGCGCAGCGCTGCGCGTGTTCGGTCGCATCATGCCGGAATTGAATCTGGCAGCCAACTGGCTGCGCTTTCCACGGACATCGCCGGCACCGGGAATGGTTGCTGCACGGCGAGGGCACGTCTTTGTCCTGGAGCAGCACCTCGAGGGAGACATCTGGATGGCGTATGACGCCAACTCGGGTGGACGCGCAACGAGACTGCACGCGCGTTCATTGCGGGGTTATACGGTCGTCAACCCGCGCGGCGGCGCGGTGACGTGAGGACGAGCGGACATCAAGGCGACGTGTCAGGCGATGAGGCGCGAGGGAGCGGAGCCTGCAACCGGCTCCGCCCCGGCGACGTCGGCGTCCGATTTCCGGCAACAACAAAGACGTCAGTTCGGACAGGGTTGTCCGGCGGCTCCCCACAGAGCCATGTCCTTGACATGATCCTCGAACGTCCCCGGCGGCGTCGTGCGACCTGCTCCGGGGGCCCACCCGCGAGGGATGAAGCCGTTCAGGGACGCATCGTGCCGCAGGTGTTCGACGAGACCCGCCGCGTCGCGACCGCCATTGCGTTTGGGATCCTTCAGTTGCGCGCAAATCTCAGCGCCACTCTTGCCGAACCAGATGAAAGCCACTGGAGCGAGCTGCCAGTCGATGCCGGCGCGCGGCGGCGCCGGCGCCGGATCGTTGGCCTGGGTGGAGGTCATGTGACAGGTCGAACAAGGGATCGCCTCGGCGCCGATGCGGCTCTCTCCGCCATGGATATCCATGCCATGCACGCGGGGCCTGGTTTCGCCTGCCGGCGTCCATATCGGTATGGCCTTGGCGTCGACGTGGCAGTTGGCGCAACGTGGATGTGTCACCACGGCCTCAATCCTCTTCCAGGCGTCCAGCCCTTCGGCGCGGCTGACGCTGCCCGGCGGCGGCGCGCCCTTGGCGGCTTCGTTCTTGGCCGCGACAATCCCCGTGAGGGCCGCAATTGATGAAGCCGCAAGGGCGACCGCGATCAGTGATCTCTTCATGGCTTGCCCTCACACGAAATCGACGAATTTGTTGAAGGGCATTTCGCGGATGCGCTTGCCGGTCGCGGCGAAGATCGCGTTGGCGAGCGCGGGGGCGGCGGGTGGAACAGGCGGCTCTCCGACACCTCTCACCTTGGGATCGTTCTCGAGCCCGCGAACCTCGATGACCGGACATTGGTAGATCCGCATGGCTTCGTGATGGTTGTAGTTGGTCTGCTGCACCGCGCCCTTTGCGTAGGTGAGTTCGCAGTTGATGGCGTGGCCGAGCCCCCAGACGACTCCTCCCTGCACCTGGTTCTCGAAATTGACGGGATCCATGATCTTGCCGACGTCGACCGCGACCCAGACCTTGTCGATCCGGATTCCTCGCTCCGTCTTCGTCACCTCGACCACTTCGGCCGTCGGTGTCCCGAACGACTCGACGAAGGCGACGCCCCGCCCTCGGCCGTTGCCGAGCGGTCCCTTCCAATCCGACATCTGTGCGACCGTCTCCAGCAATTTGCGGTAATGCGGAACGGTGCACATCTCGATGCGCGCCTTCATCGGATCGAGGCCCGCCGCATGGATCAGCTCGTCAATGAAGCTTTCGGTGAAGAAGCCCGATGTCGAGGCGCCGACCGACCGCCACGTGGTGCACGGCGATAGACCCTGCGCCTCGTAGCTCGTGGCCCGGAAATTGGGGATGTCGTAGTAGACATTCCACGTGCCGACGGCCAATTGAGGATCGGGATCCTTCGAGGGAGTGCCCATGCGCTCGAGCAGCCCCTTGAACGGAGCCGTCGATGCCAGTTGCAGGTCGGCCGCAACGATCTTGCCCTTGGTGATGCTCCCTCTGTGGCGGGCAATCGCAATCTGCCGCGGAATGTCCTGGAGGAAATCCTCCTCGCGCGAGAACACGAGCTTGATCGGCGTTCCCCGCATCTGATTTGCGATCTCGGCGAGGACGCGGACGTTCTCGAACTCGAGACGGTGTCCAAAACTTCCACCGGCCCATTGATTGTGAAAGGTGACCTGTTCCGGCTTGAGACCGATCGCCGTCGCCGCGATGTACTGCACGGCCTGAGGGCTCTGATGGCTGACCCAGATCTCCATCCCTGCGTCGGAGACGAGGCCGATCCCGTTGAGCGGCTCCAGCGGCTGATGGGCCACGTAAGGCGCGCGATACTCGGCCTCGACGAGCGTGCCACTTTTCAACCCGGCCTCGACATCGCCGATCTTCCGCCACTCCTTGCCCAGGAATTCAGGCTTGAACGAGGATTCCAGAACCTTCCAATGGTCGGCCTGCTCCGCGGGATACGCTGAGGGTGCCCACTCGCAAGTGATGGCATCGACCGCCTTCATCGCATACCAGCTGTTCGTCGCGATCACCGCAACGCCATTCTTGATCTCGAGGATCTTCTTGACCCCCGGCATCGATCGCGCCTTGCTGGCGTCGAATGATTTCAGCGGCTGGCCCTTGCCGGGGTTCAGCTTGACGGAGGCATACATCATGCCCTCCATCTTCTGATCGATGCCGAATTTCAACTCGCCCATGACCTTCGCGCGAACGTCGAGGCGCGTCATCGGCTTGCCCAGCAAGCGCCATTTCGAGGGATCGCGCGGCTTGGCATCGAGCACCGGCGGAATCTTGGCGGCGTCCGCCGCGAGATCGACGTAGGCGATCCTGGTGCCGTTGGGCAGGATCACGTGGCCCGATTGGGTGTGGAGGTCCGCCACAGCGACACCCGCGCGTTTTGCCGCGGCGGCCTTCAGCGTCTCTCGCGCGACGGCGCCGGCAACGCGCAACTTTTCGTAGGTATCCGGGACCGTGCTTGACCCGCCCGTCATCTGCAGGCCGGACTTTCTGAGCCATTCGAGCGCGGCCTCGCGTGCCTGTTCGGCAGCCGGGCTTTGGTCCGCCGCCAGGAACGGCGCAAGCTCTTCTGCGAAGCCGGTGTTGAAGTAGGCGGGGCTCGGCCCCGCAAAGCGAATTTCGAACTGGCCGGGATCGAGGTCCATCTCCTCGGCAATCATGATCGGCTGCACGGAGCCGACGCCCTGGCCGATGTCGGCGTGCTGCGCGATGAGCGTGATTTTTTCCGGGCTGATCTCGACCCATGGATTGAAGCTCACGGAGTTCGGCCCGAGGCCGGCGGCCAATGGATTGTCACTGGCCGTGGTGGCCGCTTCAGCGTTGCCATAAGAACCAAAGGCGATGCCGCCGGCGATGGCGGCGGAACCAAAAACAAAGGCCCGGCGGGAAAGAGTCTGCATGTGGCCCATCTCACTTCACCGCCATTTTGGCGGCCGCCGCATGGATCGCCGCGCGAATGCGCGGATAGGTACCGCAACGGCACAGATTGCCGGACATCACCTGATTGATCTCGTCGTCGGTTGGCTTGGAGACGTGTTCAAGAAGCGAAATGGCCTGCATGATCTGGCCGGTCTGGCAATAGCCGCACTGCGGGACCTGATGTTCGATCCAGGCCTGTAGAACCGGGTGCTGGTCTCTGTTGTCCAGGCCTTCGAGYGTGACGACCGACTTGCCCGCGATCTCGCCGATATGCGCCTGACAGGATCGGACAGCCTTTCCGTCGATCCGGACGGTGCAGGCGCCGCATTGCGCGACCCCGCAGCCGTATTTGGGACTTGTGACGCCGAGCTCGTCACGCAGCACCCAAAGCAGGGGCATCTCGGGAACGACGTCAACCTGATGCTTGGTCCCGTTCACCGTGAGTTCGATCATGTCGATATATCCCCTAACGGATCTGGTCGGCACAACAGCACTGCCCGATGCAGGCTGAGCAGTATTTCCGAATCCTGCGGGATCATGCGCAATCCCTGCGGGATGCCGTATCGGGACGATCGGCTTTCACGTCGGCCTGGCCGCAGCACAATTCCCGATACTGCCCCGGCGTCAGACTTGCGGCCTTGCGGAACACGCGCGTGAAATTGGCCTGAGAGCCGAAACCGAAATCAAGGGCAATTTCGACCAGGGACAAACGGTCGCGTGCAAGTTCTTGCCGGGCAGCCTGGACGCGGCGATCAGTCACATAGCGGTGCGGTGACAACCCGGTCGCCTCGCGAAACAGCCGTGAAAAATGATAGGGGCTGAGGCAGGCCTGAGCCGCCAGATCCTCGAGCCTGATGTCGCCACCAAGACAAGCCTCGATATAGTCCAGCACGCGCTGGAGACGCCTGGGTTCGAGCGACGGCGACTTGTCGGGCGCGCGCCAGCGGTCGATCGTATAATTCCCGAGAAGATGCGCCGCCAGCGCGACCTGGATCCCTTCCACGAACAGCGCGTCGGTCGGCTGTCGCGGGCGATAGAGCAGATCGCGAAGGGGCGAGCAGATGTGGAAGAGCACCTGGTCCGCCAGACCGTGGGCGTAGGCAATCTCAACCTTGGCCGGATCGATATCAAAGTCCGCGAGGGCGCTCTGGTCCAGCAGCGCCGGGGGAAGATAGAGATGAAGACATTCCATCCGGTCCGAAAGCTCGAGATGGCTCTCCTGCGTCCCCACGGGGACGAGATAGCTCATGCCCGGCCGCGCGAGGCTGTTCTGGACTTCGCCGTTGCCGGCCCGGCGCACCATCCCGCCGCCTGACAGCAGCATGACGAGCTCGGTGCAAATCGGGACGGGCGTTGCCTGGCGCCCCGCCTCGAACTTGCGATGCTCGATGCTCAGTCCCGGCCAATCGCTGGCCTCCGCGAGCTTCTCGCTGTTCTGATATTTCTGATCTCCATGCGTCACGAGCGCCATCATGACCTCCGCTTCAGTTGCGGCGAATCCCGGCCCCGCATCGCGAGCGAGCGATCATTCCATCCGGTGGTGAGTTGCGGCCCCGGCCGCCGCCACGCCGTTGCGAATGTCTCACAGGCCGCTGTGGCGAAGTCCAGAGGCGGTGCGGTTAAAAGAGGTAAAAGGCAAGCAAAGCAAAGGCTTGGAGCCAGGCAAGATCGGCTTCGAGAGCTCGTCTCGCCGCGGATGAGCAAGATGCGTCCGCCATCGCGCAGGAATCGGAAATACCGCACCGCTCGCGTGATCTAGTGGAGGGCTCATCGACGGCGATGCCGCCGCATCGAGGATTGGAGCCAGTATGAAGCCGCTTATCTCCGCGCTTGCCGCAATGTCGATCGCAACGGCCCAGGCCGCCACCGCGGTCGCGGCCGAAAGAACCGTTTCCATCGTCCTTGTCCACGGCGCCTTCGTCGATGGCTCGGGCTGGAAGGACACCTACGACATCCTCTCGGACGCGGGCTATGAGGTGCTCGTCGTCCAGCAGCCGACGATCACGCTTCGTGACGATGTCGCGGAGACCGAACGCGTGATCGCCAAGGCGCGGCATCCGGTCATTCTCGTCGGGCATTCCTATGGTGGAATGGTCATCACGGAAGCAGGCGACAATCCGAAGGTTCGCAGCCTCGTCTATCTCGCGGCATTTGCTCCCGACGCCGGGGAGTCGGTCAGCACGCTGGCGGAAGCACCGGCGCCGGCCGGAGAGCACAAGGCTCCGCTTGTCGCCGAAGGCAATTATCTCCTCGTCGAGCGCGATAAATTCCCCACCTCGTTCGCGGCCGATGTCGACGCGGCCACGACCCGCTTCATGGGGGCTGCGCAACTGCCCTGGGGATTGCAGGCGGTGCAGACCAAGGTCGATCGCGTGGCCTGGAAGGCGAAGCCGACCTACTACATGGTGACGAGCGAGGATCACATGATCCCCCCGACCGCACAGCGCACCATGGCCAAGCGCTCGGGCGCGAAAGTGGCGGAGCTAAAAAGCAGCCACGCGGTGATGCTGTCGCATCCGCGCGAGGTCGCGGCGTTCATCAGAAGCGCAGACGCCGAGTGAGACCGATCGCGCCGCGCCTGGATGGCTTCGGCTGTCACACACAAGGACTCGCAACATGGCCCTCAAGGATATTCTGCCGGGAAGACTGGGCTTCGGTGCGGCGCCGCTTGGCAACATGTTCCGCGACATCCCGGAGCAGGAAGCCCTGGCGACGGTGAATGCAGCCTGGGACGACGGCATCCGTTATTTCGACACGGCGCCCTTCTATGGCGCAGGTCTTGCCGAGATCCGCATGGGTGCTGCGCTCGCCGGCCGGCCGCGAAGCGACTATGTTGTCAGCACCAAGGTCGGGAGATTGATCCTGGACGAGATCGAGGATGTCAGTGCCCGCGACCTCGGCGAGAAGGGCGGCGTCTTCAAATACGGGCGCCCGAACAGGATCGTGAACGACTATTCCCGGGACGGGACGCTGCGCTCGATCGAGGACAGTTTGAAACGGCTGGGCACCGATCACATCGACATCGCCTTCGTGCACGACGTCGCGCAGGATTTCTACGGCGACGAATGGCTGGCGGTTTTCGAAAGCGCGCGCAAGGGCGCGTTCAGGACGCTCGACCGGCTGCGCGACGAGGGCGTGATCAAGGCGTGGGGCCTCGGCGTCAACCGGGTCGAGCCGATCGAGCTGCTGCTCGCGCTCGAAGAGCCGCGCCCCGACGGCTTCCTGCTCGCGGGCCGCTATACGCTGCTCGATCATGCAAGGGCGCTTCAGCGGGTGATGCCGATGGCGGCGGAACACGAGCTCGCGATCGTCGTGGGCGGCCCCTACAGTTCGGGCGCGCTCGTCGGCGGTCCGAACTTCGAATATGCGCCGGCGCCTCCGGAAATCCTCAACAAGGTGGCGCGAATCAAGGCGATCGCCGACCGCTACGGCATCAGCATGAAGGCGGCAGGCCTGCAGTTCGCGCTCGCCAATCCGCTAGTGGCGGCCGTCATTCCCGGCGCGAGCCGCCCGAGCCGCATCGCCGAGGATCGCGCTGCGCTTGAGGAAGCCATCCCCGCCGATTTCTGGCGCGAGCTCCGTTCGGAAGGGCTCGTCAACGCCGGGGCTCCGCTTCCCGCCGCCGATTGAGGCACCGAGAGCGCAGCAGTTCATCCCCAACCCGATGCCTTTTGGTTCGCCAGGCTGGCGGAGCTCGCCAAGGCGGCGTCGAAGTCGTGCGCATGGCAATTCTTGGCCTGCCTAAAAAATAGAACCCGTTCCATGTGCGCGCGCCGACCGGTCCGCGCGCGAGCGGTTTTGTCGCAGCCATCC
>NZ_JBFULT010000376.1:0-7442 GCF_054049755.1 Bradyrhizobium sp. P5_C11_2 | reverse complement strand
GAATATGCGCCGCGTTGGCTCAAGACGGAGGGCATGAGCAAGGAGAAGATTTCGGAGTTCTATTCCGATCTCGTCAAGGTCGCGGCAGACCAGCAATCACTGAAGATGGCGCGGTTCCGTCAGGCTCTGACGTCCCGCAACGATGTCGGCTGGGACCTGCGGCGGCGGCTGCACTTCCTGCGGCGTCGTGTCACCCACCAGGTCGATCAAATGCGGCCGGGCTGGCTCGCGCAGGTTCGAAGCGCGTTGCGCGCCTGAGCGCTGCACCCGTCGGCGGCTAGCGCCGGTCAGCGCGTGGGTGTCGAGGTGCGGGTCGGCAGGAGCCTGAACTCCGACATTCGCTTGGCGGCCAGTTTGAGCCAGGGAGCCTGCTTCAGTGCGAACAAGGATATGGCGCCTGCCGTGCTGCCGGCCTGCGTGACCGCCCACATCGGCGAAGGCTGCGCGCCGAACAGTTTCTTGTAGGGCTCGTCGCCGATGGTGAAATCGAGCATCTGATCACCGCGCTCGATGCAATCCCGCGCCACCTGCTCGAACATCAGCGCGCCGAGGGACTGGCTCTTGTATCCGGCAATGTCGAAGGCGCTCATGATGACGAGGAAGCTGCCCTGATGGCAAAGTCCGAGCACGGCGGCGATCACCTCGCCATCCATCTTCATGGTATAGAGCCGGACAAAGGAGCCGAGACCGCGGAGCGCCACGTCGGAATAGAAGCCGTAATATTCGGGACGCTGCAGCAGATCTCCGTCGCCTTGTGCCTGAAAGCGCGGACCGCGAAACTTCTTCATCACGTCCATCGCGTCGCGCACGGCGGCGCCGTCATCGCAGCATGAAAAGCCGAGCGCGCCCTTCTTCTGGAGCTGCCGGTATTTTTTTGCGAGCTCCTTCTGATAGGAGCGATCCATCGCACTGGCTCGCCATTGCTCGAACGGCGCGACGAGAACGGTCGCATAGGCATTGGTGTCCATCGCGACGCGGCGGGGCGCGGCCAGGAGGTTCTCGATCGGAAGCCGTCCGTCCGGCAGCTTGGTCATCCGGAGCAGGTCGAACGGGCGGACGAGGCACCGAATCTCCGCGCACGCGCTTTCGTCCTTGAGCAGGTCGGAAAATACGTGTGGGCTGCACACTGGCGCCAGATAGTCGGAGACGCGGAGGTCGGCGAATTCGACGGTCCGTATCGGACCGCGCCTGACCCGCAGCAACGGCAGCACCATCGCAAGCCTGCCGGTCGGGCGGTGGCGGACCACGACAACCAGAGGGGTTGCCTCCGCATGAGAGGCGAGCCTGGTGTAGAGGCTATCCAGCCAGAGGGGATGCTGGAACGCGGTGGCGGCCGAGTTGCCAAACAGCTCTGCGTAGTCCGGAGACAGAAAGTCGAACGCCTGCTCGATGGCGATGTCGAACGTATTGCTAAGCCTGTTCATGCGTAACCAGGGACACCAGATAAGCCGGGAAGATCGATCGAGCCGGGTCTGCGCTTTATAGCAGGTGCGTTACCGGCGAGACACCGGCGGCGTGCAATCTGCATTAATGCATCGAGCCGGGTGCGTATCGTTACCAAACCGTTAAATGTCGCGGGCGAGGTGCCTCGCACAGGGAGATCGAGCTGCGCTAGCAAATTATTAACCGCGCCTAAGGAAGGTCATTTCATGGCCAGCCTGCACACCGAGGTGGATTCCGGGGCACCCGGGAGCGCGATCTGGACGACGCGCAGCGCTGGCGTCGAGGGGATTGCGAGGGCCGCGATCAGCTGCTCGATCACGATCAACGTGGTCGCATCGATGGGCACCTTCAACACCGCGCTGCTGCCGGCAGAGCTGACCTATCTGCAACAGGCCGTCGCGATTCTGATGTGGGTCGTCCTGATCTACGCAAGCGCGTTCGTGCGCCCGCGTCYGCGGTTGCAGTTCAACCCCGACTTGATCGCGCTGGTCGCATTCTACACCTTCGCCGTCGCCTCGGTGTTCTGGTCCAGCCTGAGCGTCGCAGCGATCATGAAGAGCGCGGCGCTCGCGATGACGACCTTCGGCGCATTCTGCCTCGTCACGCGTATCGACATGGACGAGGTCGTAAGGGCGACGGCCCTTGGACTTTTCATATTGGTCGCCGCATCGGCATTCTTCGCGGTTGCGGTGCCCGACATCGGGATAGACCACAGCTGGATGCACAACGGTCAATGGCAGGGCGTCTACGAATCGAAGCAGACGCTGGGCTTCGTCGGCGCGTATCTGATGTTCCTGACCTGCTACCGGAAGATGACAGGGCAGGGATGGCTGGCCTTTCTCGTGGTATTCCTGCTGGCGTCAATTTGCGTCCTCGCGTCGGAATCGCGCGGCGCCGGTGCCGTTGCCCTGGCTGCCTGCGCACTGCTCGTGACCTCGATGTGGTCGGTCGGCTGCATGAGGCTCTATGCGCTCCTGCCGTTCGTCATGTGCATTCTGGCCGGCTTCCTGATCCTGTATTTTTATGCGACGGGATATGACGCCATCCATATCGGCGACGCCAGCATCGATTTTACCGAACGGACCTTCATCTGGCACTACGCGATCAGCCATTTTGACGACGCGCCGCTGCTCGGCTTCGGGATCAACGGATTTTGGACGATCCCGTCGATCTACGATTATTTCGAACAGAGCCGCGGCTGGGTGCTCGACAATTATCACAGCGGCTACATCGCGATCCTGATCGAAACGGGATTGTTGGGGTACACGCTGTTTGCCGCGAGCGTGCTGCTGTTCTCGAGCAAGATCCTCTATCTGATTTCCGCTCGCGCGATCGACCGGTCGCACTGTGCGCTCATCATCGGATTTGTCGTCCTGAGCTTTCAGACCAACTTCACGGAGACGACATTCCTTCGCTCGACGATGTTCACGTCGGTGCTCCTGGTGGGGTTCTTCTTTGCGACGTGTCGACCTGTGCCACAGACAGAACTCTAGTCACTCCGAATGGACGCAAGATGACCGCCATACGCGYTCGCTGGCCGAGAAGCTTCAATCTTGCAGCAACGGCATTTTTTCTCTCGCTATTCTCCCACGCGCACGCTGCCGAGCAGGCCGCTTCCCGTGACACGCCGCGATTGGGGCGTGGCATCAACATTCTCGGCTATGACGGGATCTGGGAAGGAGGTCAGAACGCGCCATTCCGCCTGGACAATTTGACGGCAATCAAGAAGGCCGGGTTCTCGCACGTCAGGATCAATTTCTTCGGCTTCAAGTTCATGGGCGTGGGGAATGTCCTGGATGAGATTGTCCTGAGGCGGCTTGACGCCGTCATCGAAGAGGTTCTCGCGAGGGGCCTCATTCCCATCGTCGACGAGCACGATACTTACCTTTGCCAACGCGACGTTTCCGAGTGCGCCGACAAGCTCAAGGCGTTCTGGCGGCAGATCGCCGAGCGCTACGCCGGCAGATATCCGGCGCTCGTCTTCGAGGTCTTGAATGAGCCTGGCGGACAGATGACGTCCGCCGCCTGGAATGCGCTGCTCAATGAATGTCTCGGCATCATCCGCCGCACCAATCCCGAGCGGCCGGTCGTTGCCGCCGTTCTCAACACGGATGAGATCCCCGTCGACGAGCTGGTTCTGCCGGCCGATGACAGGCACCTCATTGTCACCTTTCATTATTACGCGCCGATCCGATTCACGCATCAGGGCGCGCCCTGGTCACAAACGTTTTCGCGGATCGGGCCCCTGGATTGGGGCAGTCCGGACGACGAGGCGAAGGCTGCGGCCGATTTCAGGAAGATGAGTCACTGGGCGGAGAGAGAGAAGCGTCCCATCTACCTCGGTGAGTTCGGTGTGTACGAGCGTGCTCCATCCGACAGTCGCGTAAAATACCTGTCGTTTGTGGCGAGAAGCGCCGACAGGCTCGGCTGGGCATGGGCCTATTGGCAGTTCGACCATGATTTCGCGATCTTCGACAGCGCGCGTCAGGCCTGGAAGCCGGACCTCCTGCGCGCCCTGATCCCGATGCCGCATTGAAGCGGCGGCGCCGAACCCGGTGCCGCGGCAGTGCGGCCTTGCCAAGGACAGGGCTTCACGCCGTCAGCGAGCCACGCGAGGAACATAGTGTTCGAGCTCGGGATCCGGGAAATAGATGGTCCGGCCAAGTTCCGCCGAGCGATAGAGTCCCATCAGCATTTCCATCACGCCGACCCCGTCATCGAAGGTTTCCGCCGGATCGATGCCTCGCCTGAATGCCTCCACCATATGGCGGTTCTCATCGGTGTAGCCGTAAATGCCGGCTTCGTCCTCGACGACCGGCATCAGACCCTGCTCGGAATTCTGCTTCTCGACGAGGTCCTCGCCCTCTGATCCGCTGATCGCGCGGGAGAGGAAGACCTTGAGGCCAGTCGAGAGCGAGGAGAACTCCATCGAATATTCGGGGCCAAGCAATTCAAGCTGGATGCGCAAGCCGGCGCCGACATAGGCCCATGAGGTTGTCGCCTCGATCATCAATTGATGCCCGTCGGCATCTTCCAGCGTGAGCATCCCGCGCGCGAAATCCTCGACCGGACGTTTGATGAAATCGACCCCCATTCGCGTCTTGAGGTCGGCAGCGTAGTGGGGGCGCGTCCATTTGAGATTGGCCGTCGTGGCGCTGGCGCTGAGCAGCCGCAAGGAGTCGCGCTTTGCGCCGGGCGCGGTCAGCATGAAGCGTGCGACCTCGACTGAATGGCACATCATGTCGGAGAGCACGCCCCCTCCTTGCTTGTCGCCTTGCCAGAACCATGGCTCGTGCGGTCCTGAATGCTCCTCGGCGGCACGCGCGAGATAGGGGCGTCCACTTCCGGGTACCGCCCGCCGCCAGATGATGTCCTTGCCGCGCACGACCGCGGTCGAGAAAAGCTGGTTCTCCAGATAGCCATGAAGCAGGCCCGCATCCTCGACGAGCCTGCGCATCTCCCGCGCTTCGGCAAGCGTGCGGGCGAGCGGCTTTTCGCAGGCAATGGCGCGCAGGGGAGCCCCGGCCTTGGTCACGCGGTGGATCTCGCGCATGATGTCGAGACGGCTGTCGTTCGGCGTCAGCAGCCAAAGCGCATCGACCTCGCCGGACATTGCCATCGCTTCGATGCTGTCGAACACCCGCGCCGGCCCAAGGCCAAGACTGCGCGCCTTGTCCGCGATGCGCGTGCGCCGCTCGGCGGAGCGGCTGTAGACGCCGCCGACGCTGACGTTGCGCACGCCGAGCATGGACTGCAGATGGAACGCGGCGATGAAGCCGCTGCCGACAAGGCCGATGCGCAGCTGTGGAAGTTCCGTGAGCTTCTGCATGTCAGAGACCTCCTTCAATGAGAATGCGGTGGTTCAGACCGACGTGGGTGTTCTGCGTTGCCTGCCCGGGATCGCGGCCAGCAGCGCCTGCGTATAGGGATGCTCCGGCCGTTTCAGCAGGTCTGCCGTCGGCCTGATCTCGACGATCTCGCCGAGGCGCATCACTGCGATCCGATCACAGACCTGGGCCGCGACGTTGAGATCGTGGGTGATGAACAGCACCGCCAGCCGCAGCCGCGCCTTCAATGTCTCGAGCAAGGCGAGCACCTGCGCCTGGACCGAGACGTCGAGCGCCGACACCGGCTCGTCGGCCACCAGCACCTCCGGGTCGAGCGCCAGCGCGCGCGCAATTCCGATCCGCTGCCGTTGCCCTCCTGAGAATTCGTGCGGAAAGCGTCGCGCCGCGCTTGGGTCGAGACCCACGAGCGCCAGCAGTTCCTCGGCACGCGCGCAGGCCTCCGCCTTCGGGACACCATGCGCGATCGGTCCGTCGGCGATAATCCGCCCGACGCGGCGACGCGGATTGAGCGAGGCGAAGGGATCCTGGAACACCATCTGGACGTGCTTGCGGGCGGCCCGCAGGCGGGCCCCACGGGCCGCGGAGAAATCCAGTTCGCCGATGCGGACCACGCCCGCATCCGCGTCGGTCAGACGCATCACCAGCCGGCCGATCGTGCTCTTGCCCGAGCCGGACTCCCCAACCAGGCCAAGCGTCTCGCCGCGCCTGATTTCGAAGTGCACGTTCTTCGCGGCTGCGACCTCGGTCTGCGAGCTGAACCAGTCGTTGCCACGATAGGTCTTCGCAAGTCCAGTTGCAGCGCAGGCGATCGGTTCGTCCTCGACCGCGGCCCGGACCGGCGGGGTCCCGCCGGGCACCGCGGCGAGCAGCCGACGCGTATAGGGATGCTGCGGGCGTTCGAGCACGTCCTCCATTGGCCCCTGTTCGACGACGCGGCCCTTCTCCATGACCGCGACGCGGTCAGCGATGTCGGCGACGACGCCGAAATCATGCGTGATGAACAGCACTGCCATGCCGCGCCGCTGCTGAATGTCTCGGATCAACCGAAGGATTTGCGCCTGTGTGGTGACGTCGAGTGCCGTGGTTGGTTCGTCCGCGACCAGGATCGATGGTTCGAGCGCGAGGGCCATGGCGATCATGGCGCGCTGACGCTGGCCACCCGACAACTGATGCGGGTAGCTGCGGATGATCCGCTCCGGATCGCGCATGCCCACCTCTTCGAGGAGGGCGAGCAGGTGGGCGCGCCGCTCGGTTGGCGTGAACTGGTCGTGCGCCTCGAACGCTTCCATGATCTGGTCGCCGATCCTGATCACGGGATTGAGCGCCGTCATCGGTTCCTGAAAGATCATCGCGATGCGTCGCCCGCGCAGCGTCCGCCATTCTGCTGCCGGGAGGTTCAGCAGATCGCGGCCCTCAAAGTGAATGGCCCCTGCAACCGGACGAATGGCCTGGGGCAGCAGGCCCATCACGGCAGCGGCGCAGACCGATTTACCGGAGCCGGATTCACCGACGACGCAGAGGATCTGCCGCGGATACAGGGCAAGTGAAACGTCCTCGACGGCAGAGGCACGATCCGCGCCGGCGGGCAGCGCCAGCGTCAGCCGCTCGATCGTCAGGATCGCCTCTGCCATCTCGCTCATGCTGTCCGATCCGACATTGCGGTCTTTCTCATCCTGGTCACGCTGCCAGTGCGATGCCGTCCTTGCGATGGTCCGACGCGCCGAAGATGACGCCCCGGGAAGGATCGACGTGCACGGCTTGACAACCTCCAAGCGGTTCGTCCGCCCAGACCACGCGATGACCGCGCGCAATTAAGTCGTCGGCGACAGCCCCGGGAATCGTGGGTTCGAGCGTCAGCGTGCCATCGAACGCAAAGCTGCGCGGCACGTCCGAAGACTGCTGAATGTCGAGCCCACGATCGAGCACGCCGCCCAGTATCTGCATATGTCCCGCCGCCTGGTATTGTCCACCCATGACGCCAAAGGCCATGATCGGCTTGCCATGCTGCGCCAGCAGACCCGGAATGATGGTGTGAAAGGGACGCTTTCGCGGCGCGATGGCATTGGGATGTCCTTCGAAGAGGGAGAATCCCGAACCTCGGTTCTGCAACAGCACGCCCGCGCGAGGGGCGTAGATGCCGCTGCCGAAGGC
>NZ_JBFULT010000375.1:0-7460 GCF_054049755.1 Bradyrhizobium sp. P5_C11_2 | reverse complement strand
CTGACATTGTTGMCCCCCAGGCGGGAGACCGCGCCTTCGGCGGCAGCGACTACCGACTGGCGGCAACCGCGCTGCTGGTTCACGTGGTTTCGCTGGACGGTCAGCCGTCGGCCGCCGAGCAGCGCAAGCTGCACAGCCTGATCGAAAGCCATTTCGGGCTTGATCGCGGCACCGCCGATCGCCTCATCGCGGATGCCACCCAGGTCGAGGGCGAGGCGGTCGACCTCTATCATTTCACCAGCGTGATCATGCGCTCGCTCGACGAAGAGGGCCGCAAGCGCATCGTCCAGATGATGTGGGAGCTGGTCTATGCCGACGGCCAGGTCAGCGAATTCGAGGACAACGTGGTCTGGCGCGCGTCCGACCTGCTTGGGGTCTCCCAGCGCGACCGGATCGACCTGAAGCATGCCGTCGCGGACCGCGCCGGTAACCAGGTGAAGGACGGCGCCGTCGGCGGCTGACCCGTCTCAGCACGGCGGGGCTGCGGGCCGTGCCGACCACATGACGAAATTTTAATGTAATCGCCGGCGGCTCCGGTGCCGGATTCGTTTGAAAATCGGCGGATTTCCGGCGCTCCCTGCCGGCCGTTCAAGCGGCCATGCCGCAAGCCAGCTTGCGTGTCGCGCACGGCCTATGCTCTCGTTCCGCCATTGCGGGGGCAAAAAACGTGAATTCAAGAGACTTCGATCGTGACTGAGCGGGTAACGCTGATTACCGGTGCCTCGGCGGGCATAGGCACGGAGCTGGCGCGCGTGTTCGCCGCCAATGGACATCGCCTCGCATTGACAGCGCGCAGGGCCGACCGGCTGGAGGCGCTCGCCAACGAGCTCTCCGCCAAGGGCGGCAAGAAGCCGATCGTGATCGCCTGCGACCTTCAGGAAGCCGATGCCGGCGACAAGATCGCGGCGGCGCTCGTGGCCGAAGACGTCGAGCTCGATCATCTCGTCAACAATGCCGGCTTCGGCGTGTTCGGGGATGCGGTCAGGCGCGACCGCGGCGAGCAGCTCGGCATCATCGACGTGAATATCCGTGCGTTGACGGAGCTGTCGCTGCGCTTCGCCGACCAGCTCATCCGCAACAAGGGCGGGATTCTGAATGTCGGCTCGGTCGCGGGCTTTCTACCCGGCCCGGGCATGGCCGTGTACTACGCGTCCAAGGCCTATGTGATCTCGTTCACCGAGGCCCTGCGCTGCGAGCTCGGCAAGCGCGGTGTTCGCGTCACCGTACTTTGCCCGGGTCCGGTGCCCTCGGAGTTTCAGGCCCGCGCGGGGTTTGCGCCCGGATTCGATTCCGCGATCCTCAATGTCTCCGCCGCCGACGTTGCGCGCGATGCCTATCGCGGCCTGATGGCCAATAAACGGGCGGTGCTGCCTGGTCTCGGCATCAAGATCGTACCGTTCCTGCTGCGATTTTTTCCGCGCGGGTTCATCCTGGCGGCGGTCGGCCGATTCCAGATGCGTAAGCGGTAGCCGCGGCGGACGTCCCGCATTGGCCCGGAGCTTGCTTCCATAATCGGTGTCGTGTGTGCGCAAACTCACACGAAATTAACGATCGCTTAGTTATGCTGGCGGTCTGAGCCGATAGCATTTGGAAAGGCAATGTCGTTCCGGACGGACAGGTTTGGTGGTGCAGAGGTGGTGCCCTTCCCCAGGCGAAGGGTCCTTGGCGCATCCGCCGCCCGTTCTGAAGCCCGACTGCCGGTCCTGATCGTCCTGCATCAGGAATCCTCGACGCCCGGCCGCGTCGGCAATGCGTTCCGCGCGCTCGGCCATCGCCTCGATATCCGCCGTCCGCGCTTCGGCGACCCGCTGCCGGAGACGCTCGAGCGACATGCCGGCGCCGTGTTTTTCGGCGGCCCGATGAGCGCCAATGATTCCGACGACTACATCCGCCGCGAGATCGACTGGATCGAAATTCCGCTCCGCGAACAGCGGCCGTTCCTCGGCATCTGCCTCGGCGCGCAGATGCTTGCGATGCAGCTCGGCGCCCGCGTCGCGCCGCACGCCGACGCGCTGACCCAGATCGGCTATTACCCGATCCGCCCGACGGCGGCGGGACACACGCTCTGCCCGGACTGGCCGGCGAAGGTCTATCACTGGCACCGTGAGGGATTTGAGCTGCCGGCCGGCGCCGAATTGCTCGCCGAGGGCGACGATTTTCCGATCCAGGCATTCCGCACGGGCAATGCCTTCGGCGTGCAGTTTCATCCCGACGTGACCTACGCGATGATGCATTGCTGGACCACGCGCGGCTATGACGGCCTCAGCGCGCCCGGTGCGCGCGAGCGGCATCATCATTTCACGGATCGCGCGGTCTACGACGGCGCCGAACGCGCCTGGCTCGATCATTTCATCGACGGCTGGCTGGCGCGCCGGCCGGTGCTGGCGCAAGCCGCCGAGTGATCGCGCCTTCGCGCAAGCCCTTGCCTCATCCCTGAATATGCTAGGCTCGCCGCCAACGAGCGCGCGTGAAGGCGTGCCGAGAAACAGAGGGAGAGCGTCATGGGCTACGAGCACATTCTCTATGAGGTGAGCGACAAGATCGCGACCATCACGCTCAATCGTCCCGACCGCATGAACGCGTGGACGCCGATCATGGAGCGCGACGTGCGTCACGCGATGGAAGCGTCGAGCGCCGACGACAACGTCCGCGTCATCGTGCTCACCGGCGCGGGCCGCGCATTCTGCGCCGGTGCCGACATGGACGCGCTGAAGGGGCTCGATCCCAACGACGTCAGGCGTGCATCGAACCTGCCGCCCTTCGACATGAACCGCCGGCCCGACTGGCAGACACGCTATGGCTTCTATCCGTCGATCGGAAAGCCGGTCATCGCGATGCTCAACGGCGCGACCGCCGGCATCGGGCTCGTGCACGCGCTGTATTGCGACCTGCGCTTTGCCGCGGACAATACGGTGTTCACCACCGCCTTCGCGCGCCGCGGACTGATTGCCGAGCACGGCATCAGCTGGATGCTGCCGCGCATCGTCGGCCACGCCAATGCGATGGACCTGCTGCTCTCGGCCCGGCGCGTCGGCAGCGACGAAGCGCTGCGGATCGGACTGGTCAACCGGCTCTGCCCGCCCGAAAAGCTCCGCGAGGAGACCTATGCCTATGCGCGCGACCTCGCCGATTTCGTCTCGCCGAGCGCGATGGCTGTGATCAAGCGGCAGCTCTACGAGGTTCCGTTTCAGACGTTGGCGGAAGCGACGATCGAGGCGAATCGCGAGATGATGGTGGCGCTGAACGGGAGTGATTTCCGGGAGGGCGTGGCGAGCTTCATGGAAAAGCGGCCGCCGAGGTTTACGGGGAGGTAGGGGGAGATTCAGGAGGTAGCCCGGCTTCGCCCTTCGGGCTACGCCGCGGCAGCCTTCGCTACGAGAGGGCTTGCCGAGCCGAAGCAGGCGCAGCCTGCGAAGGCTGGTGGAGCCAGGCGGGATCGAACCGCCGACCTCGTCATTGCGAACGACGCGCTCTCCCAGCTGAGCTATGGCCCCTTTTTGCTGGCCGCTCTGGTAAATGCGGCCGACAACCGGGCGCCATTTAAGTCCCCGCCAAGGTCAAGTCAAGGACGGGCGTAACCTGGTTTTAGCCATCCGGAGGCCTGAACTTCCCTTGTTTGGGCCGGGGGGAACCRATATCTAGCAGTCATCCTCCCCTGCGAGCTCCCCATCAAATGCGCGCTATTCTCGAAATCATTCTGCTGATCCTGGACCTGTACGTCTGGCTCTTGATCGCTTCGGCCATCTTGTCGTGGCTGATCGCGTTCAATGTCGTGAATACGCGCAATCAACTGGTCGCAGCGATCGCCGAATTTCTGTACCGAATCACCGAGCCCCTGCTGGCGCCGATCCGATCGATCATGCCCAATCTGGGCGGTCTCGACATTTCGCCCATTATCTTGATCCTGCTGATCTATCTGATCGAGAAATTGATCGTTTATAACGTCATGCCTCTCGTCATCGGATATTGATGGAGCCTTGGCGCAACTCGACCACGGGCGTCAGCATCGCGTTGCGCGTGACGCCGCGTGGCGGGCGCGATGACATTGACGGGGTCGAGACGCTCTCCGACGGCCGCAGGGTGTTGAAAGTGCGCGTGCGTGCAATCGCCGATGGCGGCGAGGCCAACAAGGCGGTTGTGGCGCTGCTGGCAAAATCGCTCGGCGTGCCCAAGGCCAGCGTGAAGCTCCTGTCCGGGGCGACGTCGCGATTGAAGCAGGTCGGGGTCGATGGTGATCCGGCGCGGCTCGGCGAAGCCCTGCACCGGCTCATTTCGGCCAGATCACAGGGATCGGGGAACTGACATGACGGCCAAGATCATCGATGGGAAAGTCATTGCCGCGGAACTCCGCGCCCGCGTCGCCGACGAAGTCGCCCGGGTCAAGCGCGAGCACAATCTGGTGCCGGGGCTTGCGGTGGTCCTGGTCGGCAACGATCCGGCCAGCGAGGTCTACGTTCGGAGCAAGCACACACAGACCCAGGCGGCCGGCATGGCCTCGTTCGAGCACAAGCTGCCGGCCGACGTTTCGCAAGCCGACCTGCTGGCCGTTGTGGCCAAGCTCAACCGCGATCCCGCCGTACACGGCATTCTGGTGCAATTGCCGCTGCCGAAGGGCCTCAACACCGAGGCCGTCATTAATGCCATCGATCCCGCCAAGGATGTCGACGGCCTGCATCCGAACAATGCCGGCCGGCTCGCCGGCGGTTTCCAGGCGCTGTCGCCCTGCACGCCGCTCGGCTGCATCATCCTGGCCAAGAGCGTGCATGCCTCGCTCGAGGGCATGAACGCGATCGTCGTCGGCCGCTCCAACCTGGTCGGCCGCCCGCTGCTGCAATTGCTGCTGAACGAGAACGCCACGGTAACAATCGCGCATTCTCGCTCGCGCGATTTGCCCGGGCTCGTGAAGCGCGCGGACCTCGTCTTCGCCGCGGTCGGCAAGCCGGAGATGGTGCGCGGCGATTGGCTGAAGCCCGGCGCAACCGTGATCGACGTCGGCATCAACCGAATCCCGAAGGATGACGGCAAGACGCGACTGGTCGGCGATGTCGCCTATCAGGAAGCGCTCGCAATTGCCGGTGCGATCACGCCGGTTCCAGGCGGCGTCGGCCAGATGACCGTCGCCTGTCTCCTCGTGAACACGCTACGCGCCGCCTGTGCGCTCGCGGGGCTGCCGAAGCCGGCGGTGTAAGAGACGCCGTCGTTCCGGGCGCACGAAGTGCGAACCCGGAACCTCGAGATTCTCAGGTGCGCAATTGCGCACCATGGTTCGATGCTTACGCATCGCCCCGGAATGACGATCAGCCCTTCTTTTTCTTCTCGCGCTCGATGCCTTCCAGGATCAGCTTCTGTGCTTCCTCCGGGCCCCCCCAGCGCACAATCTTCACCCATTTGCCCTTCTCGAGGTCCTTGTAGTGCTCGAAGAAGTGCTGGATCTGCTGGAGCGTGATGTCCGGCAGATCGCTATAGGTCTTCACCTTGTCGTAGCGCTGCGTCAGCTTTGACGACGGCACCGCCAGGATCTTCTCGTCGCCGCCGGCTTCGTCTTCCATCAGCAACACGCCGACCGGGCGCACGCTCATGACGGCACCGGGGATGATGGCGCGGGTGTTGATGATCAGGACGTCGCAGGGGTCGCCGTCGTCGGACAGCGTGTGCGGGATGAAGCCGTAATTGCCGGGGTAACGCATCGGCGTATAGAGGAAGCGGTCAACCACCAGCGTGCCGGCTTCCTTGTCCATCTCGTATTTGATCGGCTCGCCGCCAACCGGCACTTCGATGATGACGTTGACGTCGTGGGGGACGTTTTTCCCGATCGAGACCGCATCGATACGCATTCAAGGCTCCGTTGTTGCCGAGGTGAAATCGCGCCCGGCAGCGATTTTGGCGCTGTCATACGCGGGCTTGGCCCCCCAATCCATCGTGTTTTTGTGAAATAATGAATCCTGCGATCACCGGCTCAAGCAGCAAACGGTATCGACGGATGGGAAGCGCTGCCGGCTAGACTTTCAGCAGCTCAATTGGTCCAGGCGAAGGCAACCTTGTCGAGCGACTTCGGCCCGAATCGCTCCGAGGAGCGCGCCACCATGCGGCCGCCCAGCGCCCGGTAGAACTCCGTCGCCGGATCGTTATCGGACAGCGCCCACACCACCATGCTCTTCAAATTGCTCTGCATGAGGTCGCGGCGCGCGGCGGTGAACAGGCGACGGCCAAAGCCAAGTCCCTGGAATTCCGGGCGAAGATAAAGTTCGTAGATCTCGCCGTCGAAATGCAGGCTGCGGGCGCGGTTGCGGCCGTAATTGGCATAGCCGGCGATCTTGTCGCCGAACACCAGCACGCTGACGCGGCTGCCCTTGCGGATCGCGCTGTCCCACCATTGCGGGCCGCGGCGATTGATCAGCTTTTCCAGCTCGGCGCCGGGAATGATGCCCTGATAGGCCGAACGCCAGGCTTCGTCATGGGTCGATGCCACCGCAGTTGCGTCTGCAGCTTTGGCCGGCCGGACCTCGATCAGGGTTGTGCTCATGGACGCAATCAAACCAAGTCGCCGCGTCGGCGGCAAGACCTATCGTTAATTATCGGTTAACCTGTGGACTTTCTGCATCAGTATTCTAACCGTGTTGTACCGAAAGAGGACAAAGCGCTGCCTTGAACGGCAATGGCTTGCCAAGCGTCGGTGCAAAACTGCTTTGCGGCAACCAATGAACGGCGATGGCACCGCAAAATGTCCGCCCAGAATGATTCGTTCTGTCTAGTCTGGCCCTCGCTGTCCGTGTTCGCCTTCGGCAATTCATGCGACTCTTCAACATCCTCGCGCTTCTGCCTCTGCTGGCCCTGCTGACCGCGCCGCCTCTGTGCGCTCAGGTCACGTTTGGTTCATCGGGCGAGGAGGGCGAGCCGTTTCGCCGTCAGCAATGGCGCGTGCCGTCGCCGGATACCGATATTGCCGCGCATGCCCTGCTGTTTCGTCCGCCCGGCGCGGGGCCGTTTCGGCTTGCGGTCATTGCGCATGCCACCACGCAGAACGTGCTGCGTCGCGCGCAAATGCCGCAGCCGGAATACCGCGCGCTCGTCGCGCATCTGGTCGCGCGCGGTTTTGCCGTGCTGGTGCCGGAACGGCTCGGCCATGGCGCGACCGGCGGCCGCTATGTCGAGGACCAGGGCGGTTGTGACGAGGCGGATTACGCGCGCTCGGGTCGCGCGACCGCGGACGAAATTTCGCGCGCGCTGGACTATGTGCGAAAGCAGGATTTCGCTCGCAAGGATGCGGCGATCGTGCTCGGCCATTCCGCCGGCGGCTGGGGCGCGCTGGCGCTTGCGAACGCCGATCCGAAGGCGATTTCCGCGATCATCGCGTTTGCGCCGGGACGCGGCGGCCACGCCAACGATGAACCGAACCGGATTTGCGCAGCCCACACGCTCGTGGCGGCCGCCGCGGAGTTTGGCAAGGCGGCGCGCATTCC
>NZ_JBFULT010000374.1:0-7496 GCF_054049755.1 Bradyrhizobium sp. P5_C11_2 | reverse complement strand
CGATCATGCTGACCCGGTCTTCGGTGCGCCGGCATTTCCGGAAGGCCTCGTTGCGTCGCTGCCGGGCCCATCGTCGAAGGCATCACCGGCGCCCTCTCGCCCGCCGCCGGACGTCCCACATGGGCCGGACGATCGCCCGCGTGGACTCTTGACCAATGAGCCCTCAAAGCTTTGGCCGGTCCAGCCACCGATTTTCTTTCCGTTCTGAAATGTCGCGCAGACGCGATCTCCGTGGGGATCGGCCGGCTGGCGACACACGGCTCATTTGCATCGATCCGAAGCACGTGTGCGCGATCTGGCCGCTGACGGCTCCTCTGCTCAGGCTGGCGATCGTCAAAACAGGCCTATCAGAGTTCGCCACGATCGAACGCGATGTCCTCGATGGCCGTTCGCTGCTGTGGGTCGCCTGGAACGGCTCAGGGATCGAGGCTGCTGCATCGACGAGCCTGCAGCGGACGGACGCCGGCAAAGTTTGCGTCATCACAGCATGCGCAGGGGCGGGCATGCGGGATTGGCTGCCACTGATCCGCGGTATCGAAGCCTACGCACGAGCGGAGGGTTGTCGCTGTGTACGCATCTTCGGGCGGAAAGGCTGGTTGCGCGTCCTTGATGGATACGAACAGACTTACGCGATCATCGACAAGCGTTTGCCGTGACGGCCGAGATCCGCTTCATGCAATTGCTCGGTTCGGGGCGGCCTTTGCCCATCGAACCGGCCCGACAGATGTAACTACGCTGCGCGACCTGGGGTTGCGTTTGTTCTTGATTTGTTCTAGTATGCATCTCGACGCGTCTCACACGTGGCCTGAAACTTGGCCGATGGGAATATCCGGCCGACGGGGTCAACCAAGTTGTCTTTCATAAGATGAGAGTACAGATGACAAGATCGTCCGGAGAGCCTTTCGCGTACCCAATTTCGGGATCGAAGGTGCATTGCCGCGCCCACCATGGTGGGCTGATCTCGACAATTGGAGAGTACCGTCGTCGGTATCCCCTCCTTGGTCACCGCCGCCGTCGGCTCCCCGGGAAGATGTCGATCCATTCGGCCCTCCGCCGCAGATGCCGGGTCCGCCAAGGTTGCAGAATGAACTTGCGCCTGCCGATCGCGTCGTCATCGACCGGTTGTTCGGATCACCTCGCGCTTCCTGCCAATGGAATGCGACGAAGCTTCCGCGTTCACGTCGTCCGGATGGGCCGCCACGTGAATCGCTCCTCGCGACCGCATCTTGTTGCCGCGCAGACTGCATGACACGGACTGAGCGAACTCACATTTAAGGGAATATCGTCAATGGGCGGACAATCCACCTCTACACAGACCCAGCAATCGCAGACTGCCCCTTGGGCTGCCGCGCAGCCGGCGCTGCAAACCATGTTGGGCCAGATTAGCACGGGGCTCAACAACACCGGCCTGACGTCGGCCGAGAGCTCGGCGCTCGACACGCTGAAGAACAACGCCGCGTCGGGCAATCCTTATGCGGGCCAGATCGCAGGCTACGCGCAGTCGCTGCTCAATGGCGGCGCCGCCACCGCGCAGGCCGGCGACGTGCGGGACAACCTCGCGGCCTATCGCAACTGGCTGACGCCATATGCGAACGGCAGCATGGTCGGCAACAATCCGGCACTCACTGCGCAGCTTGCGCAGATCCGGTCGGACGTCGGCAATGACGTGAACTCGCAGTTTGCCGCCGCGGGCCGCGATTTCAGCGGCGCCAACCTGATGGCCTATGGAAGGGGCGTCGCGGCTGCTGAGGCGCCGGTGATCGCCGCGCAATATAACCAGGACGTGGCGAACCAGCTTGCCGCGACAAATGCGCTGTATAACGCCGGCAACACGACGGCCAACACCTTGACCCAGATGCAGCAGAGCGACCTAGCCAATCGCGGCCAGGGCGTAACCGCCGCGCAATCGGCGCTCGATGCCCAGAACTATGGCGCCAACGCCACTTTGGCGGAGGAGGCGCAACGTCGAGGGATTCCCGTGCAGGCCCTGAGCCTGCTGGCGCAGATCGGTGTGCCCATCGCGCAGCTTGGGACGCAAGGCAACAGCACGACGACGGGGACGCAGCAGAAGTCCGGAGTTGAACAGTTTGCGACGCTCGCCGGCGGCGTCAACAGCCTGCTCAATCCCTTCAAAGGCATTTGGGGAGGCTAAGTATGACAATCCAGACTGACGCGGAGCTGACCGGGGCCGCCTTCGACTTGGTGAATGCAGGTTACGCGGAAATGCCAGACCCGGACAGGGAGAGCGAACGCCAGTCGATCGACAGCGACGGTGCGTCGCTGCGCGACGCCGCCGACCGGCGATCCGATTCACGGCCTGAAGTCGTCGTCAGGCAATACACAGATGCAGAGGGCAAGCCCGCTGCCGCGAACGAGGCCGTAACTCTCGCGCGCGCCGCGCGGGATTATGCAAGCGCAACGGCCGGCGACAGGCGGATTGCCGAGAATGGCTCTTCGGAGGCGCTTGCCGCAAGGATCGATGCGCTACGCGCTGAAGTGGCTGCCAACGATTCCGATGCGCCCGAGTTCTACGGCTTTGAGCAGCCTGAGGCCAGCGATGCGCGTGACGAGGAAATCGAAGCGCCGTCAAATGCGACGAAGGATCACGCGAAACGCTCGACCGAACTCGATCTCGATATCGAGCAGCTCGTGCAGCATCCGCAGGTGCGCCTCGCGCTCGAGGAAAAGGTAGGCGAAGTCGAGCGCGCGCGGCGGAGCTATGTCGACGGCCTCGATGCGGCGATGCAGATCGCGCAAGCGAGCTTTATCAGCCAGTTTCCTGAGTTGGCCGGCATGCCGCCGGAGCGGCTTCCGGAAGCCCTCGCGCAAATGGCGCACCAGGATCCCGCAAAGCTTTCCCGCATCCAGGCGATTGTCGCGGGCAGCGAGCAGTTGCGCGCTCGGCAGAATGAGGAGATGCGGCGGACGGCGGAAGCCTCGCGGCGCGATTTTCAGAACTATGCAAAGGCAGAGGACGCCCGGCTGGAGACGCTGCTCAAGGAAGAGACGAGAGACGTCAGGCAGGCCGTCGCGCAGGAGATCATGGCGTCGGCCAAGGCCAGCGGTATCGAACCGGAGGAACTGCAACGCCTGTTCGACAGCGAGCCGCTGATGCGCAACGCCACGTTCCAGCGCATGATGTACGACGCCGGAAAATACCGGTTGATGATGAAGGCGAAGAGTGCTGTGGCGGCAAGGCCGATGCCGCCGGTGCAAAGGCCGGGTATGGCGACGAGCCGAGGTGAACGCGATCAGCATGATCTGCGAGCGTTGAGCGCGCGGCTTTCCAGCTCAGGTGATCTCAAGGACGCGGTCGCGCTCTACCAGGCGAGGACAGGCGGTCGACGATGAGGGAGTCTGCGCGAGCAGCCCTTCGCCGAATGAAAAGCGATGAATGTCCTTCTCTGGCTCTGAATAGAGACGGTGTGCACACAGGATAGGATGCCCATGCTGTTGAGACGTATTTTGTCCATCATGATTGTCGCGACAGGCCTTCTCCCATCGGTTGATGCATTTGCCGGTGATTACACCGTTTCATATGCTTTCGACGGCACGACCAGGGAGGACGTCGCCGCAGGCGCAACGAGTTCGCTCAGCGAAGAGGGGACCACGAAAGAGTGCCAGTACGAGAAGTCTTGCACGATAGAGCTGACGAAGTCGGATCTGACGATATCGTTGAGCGTCAAGCGTTCGGGGCCCCGCAAGGTGGTCGTCTATGCCTACGGCGGTCGTAGCCGTGACACAGGTTGTTGCTATTTTTCGGACGGCGATCGCCTGGCTGAGAGCGAACTGCCCCAATCATTGCTTCGCCTGCGCATCTACGAAGGGCACGCGCGCAAGAGAAACGAATACATCCAAAATCTCCCTTTGGGGCTTCTGTATCTCCAATTTTCAGACTTGAAATAGTTCGGCGTTCGGGCGCGCCGCTAGCTCGCTTTCATCCCCCTTATTCGTCAGCCGAAGTTTCCCGCGATCCTTCGTTGATCGCGGGGCCGGATCGGCCTGCTTTCACAGGAGCTCTTGMTGGCCACCATCGAACGACAATACCTGCCTCCCCTGAATCCCGAGACGACGATCGCGGAGGCGGATCGCCCGCGTGTCTTCGATATCGTTCGCAAGCAGTTGGCCGATCTCCTGGAAGGAGACCAGTCCTACTATCCGGATGGGGTCCACAAGGATTGGCAGGCACGGGCCGAAGATCTTGATGGCTACATCAGATCGTTCAGGAGCTTACAGGGACGCGTCAACGATCCGGCTGACATCCTCGGAGATGTGATCAGGCATCTACGCCAACATGCCAAAGACTTTCGCGATAGAATCAATGGCGCAGGACCCTCCGATCCCATCGAGCTGCCGCCCGGATTGTCGCCGACAACCCGAGACAAGAACGAGCTGTACCTCGACCCGAACCCAGTTGCGCCCCCAATGGAGGCTGATCCTCATCCGCGAGAGGAGTGGGAGGTTTCGACAAGGTCCGGAGGCCTGCCGCGCAGCGGGACGAGCAAGCMAGAGCGGCGCATCGCCCCGCCAATATTCTTTCCGTTCTAGGGTCGCCCCTCTCGATTTTCTCGGCGTACCGACCACCCAATCAAACTGGATTTGCGACAGGAGAGCGCACCATGAGCGAAGACGACAGGAATTTCATTGAACGCGCCGAGTCCATAACCGGAAATCTCTACGGCGAACCCATGTCAGCGGAGCGGATCGCGGAGAACTTTGCGCTCTACGGACTGAAGAAGCGCGTAGCCGCGCTCGAGAAATTCGATGCCGAGCTGGGTGGCGAAATCGATTCGAGTCCTCATAATTTGCGAAGACGCGTCCAGCTCATCGATTTGCGTCGGCGCATGGGTAGTCTCCACGAGGCGCTGCGCAAAGCGAAGCGATGACCCACCCGCTGTTGACGGCACTCGCGCGGGCACGGCTTCGCGACGCGCCGATGTTCGCCAAATGGTGTGAGCTGAACAATTTGAGTGCCTGTCCGGCAAGACCGGAGTCGGTGGCGCGCTTCGTGACCGATTGTGCATCCATCGGCATGAGCCGGCTCTGGCCCGCCGTGCAGGGCATCTCGCGCATGCACGTGTCGCTCGGCCTGGCCGATCCCACGCTTGGCGGCGTAGCGGCAAGCGCGATGAGCGCAATTGCGGCCGTCCCGCCGCCGCGATCCTGGCCGGGGCGGTTCAAGCAGCGGTTCGATGCGCTGCCCTACGACATCCAGGTTCATCTCGCCTCGCACGAATCTCAGCGGGAGCGCGCGCTTCGGCGCGCGCAGAACGACGCAGCCTCAGCGCGCCAGAAGCTGGCGGCCCTCGAATCTCAAATGAAGGACGAAAAGACCAATGGCAATGAAGCAGCAGCGCGCGACAAGGCTTGAGGAGCGGATCGAGGATCTGCGTACCGAAATCGACGGCATCCTCGATGAGCGCGTGGCCAGGATCGCAAGCGAGAGCCCTGGCGTACCCGCGGGCGTGATCCGCAACCTCCTTACGGCCCGGGCGCCGTCCTGTCGTTGCGCACAGTATATCGAGCTGTGCAAGGGCGAGGCGAACAAGCCGGACTGACTGCGTGCGGGAATGACACCCTCGAACACACGATGGCGCCCCACGGCGCCGCCTCTTCAAATCAAGGATGCAGGATGACTCTCTACAAATGGTCTCAAACGGCGTCCGCCGACGCAACGGCGGATTCCACGATCAACTGGGCAGAAGGGCAATCCCCCTCCAGCGTCAACGACTCGGCGCGCGGGATGATGGCGGCGATTGCAAAGTATCGAGACGACGTCGCGGGTGCGATCGTGACGAGCGGGACAAGCACCGCCTATACGGTTAATACCTATCAGGTGTTTCAGTCGTTGTCGCAGATGAATGGTCAAGTCATCGCGTTCACGCCGCATGCGACGAATGGCGCGACCGTGACCATCAATGTCGACGGTCTCGGTGCGAAGCCGCTGCGTTCGGCGCCAGGTACTGAATTGCCAGTTGGAACTATAATTCAAGGTACTCCCTATGTTGCCCTCTACAGCAATACGGACGGGATATTCTACCTTCATGGATTATACGGGAATCCATACAATATCCCGATCGGCGCGGGCTTCGACTATTGGGGGACGACAGCTCCAAACAGCTCGTTTGTGTTTGCGTATGGTCAAGCGATTTCGCGTCTGACCTATAGTGCTTTGTTTGCGCTGTTTGGCACAACATACGGCGCGGGCGATGCATCGAGTACGTTTAATATCCCTGATCTCCGCGGTCGCGTAACGGCGAAGAAAGACGATATGGGCGGAATAGCAGCGGGGCGATTGACGTCGTCGTATTTTGGCGCGACGGCCACTAGCCTAGGTGCCGCGGGGGGGCTGGAGAGCCAGAATCTGACGATTGCTCAGATGCCCGCTCATAATCACGGCGTCACCGATCCCGGTCATACGCACACTCCAACTGGGGTCTCTGGCGGACTATGGGGAGACAACATTAGCGGTAGTGCCGCTGATGGAGGAAATGCCTTTCAGATGACGCATGCGAGCATTCCAATCGCCACCACAGGAATATCTATCCAAAACRCAGGCAGCGGTAGCGCGCATAATAACGTGCAGCCTACAATCATCTGCAACTATGTCATTCGAATCATTTAGCGGAGAGGACTTCTCGGTGTGCGCCACTTGGCGATACGCTCTACGCCAGAAGCTCTATCCGATGAGTATCTGCAGGCGGAAATGCTCAAGCAATCGTTCAGTCAATGCCAACAAGTTGGATCAGAATCGCTTAGACGGTGATTAGCGGCATAGCTTTCACTGACGCCCATTGTTGGTCATGACTCATTCCTGAGTGACGCGCACGAAATGAGTTTGGCCTCCATTCTCTTGCAGGGTCTAGTGTTCCGGTCGTTGTGAAAATGGCGTTCATACCTCCGGAGGATACGGCCGCCAGTCCATATCCATGTTTGGCGCAAAGAGAAGCAAGCGCAGTAATGGAGGCGCCATGGTACCAGCCTAGTGGGTGATATTTGTGGCGGTCAAAGCCGGAGTGGTAAGGAATAGTTACTGGTTCAAGTCCAAAACTTGAGTTGTATTCGACGCAAATGACGGTCGGTCTCGTGTCTAGAAGACGCTCCAGAAACCAGTAGTCGTTGCCGTCGACATCTATGGAGAGTACCCCGAGTCGAGGAAAGATCTCCTTTATAAAGTCGATGTTATCGAGCGTGATGAAGCGTCGAAGAGCCTGCACGCTCTTTGGTAGCAAGCGCGTTGCATCTGCGACTTGGTCTGCATCTCCGTCAATCAGCACACCTTGCCAACCGTCCGCCTTGACCAGCGGCAGGCAATTGAACTCGACGGGATGGAAACCAAATTCGACGAAGGTCTTGGGGGCCTGGACGGCTAGACTTTCGATGATTGAACCCTCGTTAGACTGCGAAGAAGCTCTCTGCATCCGAGCCCAATAGATTGCTCGTCGCAGTGTAGCATTCTGTTTCAAAATATTTCTCATGGTGGCTTGATACCACCC
>NZ_JBFULT010000373.1:0-7497 GCF_054049755.1 Bradyrhizobium sp. P5_C11_2 | reverse complement strand
CGATAGACCTCGCGGTATGGGTCCTGGCCTTCGCCAGGACGACACCGAGAATGTGGTGGCGCCCTACTGGCTCGCATCCCCACATGATCAAACGAAAATGGCCGGGACGAAGGCCCGGCCATTCACGATGATTCGCGACCGCGATCTCAGGTGTTCGTCAGCGCGACGCGGAATTCGGCTTCGGTCTTGGCCTTGACCTCGTCGAGCGAGACGCCGTCGGCGAGCTCGATCAGGGCCATGCCGCCGTCGCCGTGCTTGTCGATGGTGAAGACGGCGAGATCGGTGACGACCATGTCGACCACCCGCTCGCCGGTCAGCGGCAAATTGCACTTCTTGAGCAGCTTGGCGCCGTCCTTGGCGGAATGCTCCATCACCACCACGACGCGCTTGACGCCGGCGACGAGGTCCATCGCGCCGCCCATGCCCTTGACCATCTTGCCGGGGATCATCCAGTTGGCGAGATCGCCGTTCTGGGCCACCTGCATGGCGCCGAGGATCGACAGGTCCATGTGGCCGCCGCGGATCATGCCGAAGGAATCGGCCGAGGAGAAATAGGAGGTCGAGGGCAGCTCGCTGACGGTCTGCTTGCCGGCGTTGATGAGATCGGCGTCCACCTCGTCCTCATAGGGGAACGGTCCCATGCCGAGCATGCCGTTCTCGCTCTGGAGGCTGACATCGACCCCGTCGGGAATGTAGTTCGAGACCAGCGTCGGGATGCCGATGCCGAGATTGACGTAATAGCCGTCGCGCAGTTCCTTGGCGGCGCGCGCAGCCATCTGTTCACGGGTCCAGGCCATGTGGCTCTCCTGATCTTAAGCGGCGGTGCGCGGGCGAGTGTTGCGGAATTCGATGCGCTTCTTGGCCGTACCGACCTCGACGATGCGCTTCACGAAGATGCCGGGCGTGTGGATGTGGTCGGGATTGAGTTCGCCGGCCGGAACCAGATGCTCGACCTCGGCCACCGTGACCTTGGCGGCGGTCGCCATCATCGGGTTAAAATTGCGCGCGGTCTTGCGGTAGATCAGGTTGCCGGCGGTGTCGCCCTTCCAGGCATGGACGATGGCGAGGTCGGCGAACAGGCCGCGCTCCATCAGGTACTTCTCGCCGTCGAACTCCTTCACTTCCTTGCCTTCGGCGATCAGCGTGCCGACACCGGTCTTGGTGTAGAAGGCCGGAATGCCGGCGCCGCCGGCGCGGATGCGCTCGGCCAGCGTGCCCTGCGGATTGAATTCGAGTTCCAGCTCGCCGGCGAGGAATTGCTGGGCGAACAGCTTGTTCTCGCCGACATAGGACGAGATCATCTTCTTGATCTGGCGGGTTTCCAACAGGCGGCTGAGCCCGATGCCGTCGACGCCGGCATTGTTGGAGACCACCGTCAGGCCCTTGACGCCGGACTCGCGGATCGCATCCGACAGCGCCTCGGCGATGCCGCAGAGGCCGAAGCCGCCCGACATGATCATCATGCCGTCCTTGAGAACGCCCTCAAGCGCCGACTTGGCGTCGGGATAGACCTTGTTCATGCAAAAACCCTCGACTGAACCTTCGGCTTGCAGGCGTCGCGCCTTATTGGCGGCGATTATTAGGCGAAATCGTCCGAGGCCGTCAATCATACGGGGTTCTCCGCCCCGCGGCCCGGTGATAGAAGCTGCCCACGCCGTGGGCAAACCCGCCCCCGGCCTTGAAAGCGACAAGAAAACCCATCAAGTTGCGCGACTTAACATAACAGGACTTGTAACTTAACAAGGCTTGGGCGTGGGCGCGCAGGTTTCCCGGTCCGCCCGTCTGGCTCCAACGACCAACCCGATCAGGACATGCCATTGACCATGGCCCAAGGAATGAAGCGCCTCGGGACGCCGATCGCGGCGCTGCTCGGCGTGGCGCTGATCGCCCTGATCGCGACCTCCTGGCTCATCAACCGCGACGCGCTGCGCAAGGCGGTGGAAGCGCAGATCCGCGCCGTCACCGGGCTCGAGCTCAGTGTCGCAGGCAGCATCGACATCTCGRTGCTGCCGGCGAGCTACATCTCGTTCCACGACGTCGGCCTGAAGGGTGGCGGCACCAGCGACCCCGCGCTCCATGTCGACGTGCTCACCGCCAATCTGCGGCTGCTGCCCCTGCTGCTGCAAAGGTTCGAGATCGCCGACCTGACGCTGCTGCGGCCGCGCATCCATGTCAGCCTGAAGCCGGACGGCGAGAGCAACTGGACGCCCTTCATCCAGACCATTGCGCGCACCATGAAGCCCGGCGCCGAAAATCAGGTCTCGTTCTCCGAGATCAGGATCCAGGACGGCGTGCTCAATTACGAGGACGCCGCAACGCACGCCACCGAGCATTTCGACGATATCGACCTGTCGCTGGCGTGGCCCTCGATCTCGCGCTCTTTTGCCGCGACCGGGCAGTTCGACTGGCGCGGCGAGCGCGTCGACGGATCGATCAGCTTTTCCGATTTCGTAGCGGCCCTCTCCGGCGACCGCTCGGGATTGAAGGCGCGGATCGCCAGCGCGCCGCTCAAGCTCGCCTTCGACGGCAGCGTCGCCAACCGCACCAGCCCGATGATGGAAGGCACCCTCACCATCGACAGCCCGTCCTTGCGCAACGCGCTGCGCTGGACCGGCCAGCCGCAGCCCGGCAGCGGCGGCTTCGGCCGCTTCGCGCTGAAGGCACGCGCCAATGTCGTGGGCGCCTCGATCGCGCTCACCAACGTCAATGTCGAGCTCGACGGCAATGCCGCCGAGGGCGTGATGACCTACGCCAATAACGGCCGGCAGACGCTCCAGGCCACGCTCGCCGCCGACGCGCTCGACTTCACGCCCTATATCTCGACCTTCCGCCTGCTCGCGAGCGGCGCGCGGGACTGGAACAGGCAGCTGTTCGACCTGAATGGACTGTCGACCACCGACCTCGACATGCGCCTGTCGGCGGCGCGGCTGACGGTCGGGCCGTCGAAACTCGGCCGCACCGCGATCGGCGCGAGTTTGCGCAACGGCACGCTGGCGCTCTCGGTCGGCGAGGCTCAGGTCTATGGCGGCATCGCCAAGGGCTCGTTCGGCATCGCGCGCTCCGACACGGTCGCCGACGTCAAGGCGCAATTCCAGTTCATCGATGTCGATCTCCAGGCCTGCGCCTCCGAACTGTTCGGCATCAACAAGCTGTCCGGCCGCGGCACCATCAACGTGTCGCTCGTCGCCTCCGGGTCGAGCCCGTTCGGCCTCGTGCAGTCGCTCGACGGCAGCGCCCACGTGACCGGCCACGACGGCGCGATCGCGGGCTTCAACGCCGAGCAGCTCCTGAAGCGGCTGGAGCGCCGGCCGCTGTCGGGCGGCGGCAATTTCCGCAACGGCTCGACCCCCTACGATAATCTCACCATCGCGGTGAAATTCGCCGACGGGATCGCGACCGCCGAGGACATCCGCGTCGAGGGACCTGCCGCGAAGATCACGATGACCGGCACCGCCTCGGTACCGACGCGCGAATACGACATGAAGGGCGTGGCGAGCCTCAACAGCGCGTCGGGCTTCGAATTGCCCTTCGTGGTGCAGGGTCCCTGGGACGATCCCCTGATCTTCCCCGATCCGGAAAGCCTGATCCGCCGCTCGCCGGCCTCGGCCCCCCTGCTCGACATGCTGAAGGACCGCAAGGGCGGCGACGCAGTGCGCTCCGCGATCGAGCGCATCACCGGTGGCGGCAAGCGCCCCGCGCCGGAATCGCCCACGGCGGAGAACGCCAAAGAGGGCGCGAAGTCCAACTAGGGTGATTGGCGTCGCTCTCTTCGGGTTCAAGCGGCCGATTGCGTCGTCGAAATCCAGCCCTCGTTCTCCTGCACCACTGTTGCTCCGCCGATCGCCGTCCCCGCCGCGACCTCGCGCGTGAGGCTCTGCCCCAGTTCACGGGCCAATACCTCGCGATCACAGGCATCCTCCCACAGCGAAATGGTGATGGCCGCGACACAATTGCTGATCATGCTGGTCAGCGCCCGCGCCTCCGACATGAAGCGGTCGATGCCGACGAGCAGCGCCACGCCGGTCACGGGCAGATCCGGCATGACGGAGAGGGTCGCGACAAGCGCAACGAAGCCGCTGCCGGTGACACCTGCCGCCCCTTTGGACGTCAACAGCATCAGTCCGAGCATCGCCGCGATCTGCCCCCACGACAGATGAATGTCGCAGGCTTGCGCGATGAAGATGGACGCCAGGGTGAGGTAAATGGCGCTGCCGTCCAGATTGAAGGAATAGCCCATCGGCAACACGAGCCCTGACACGCCTTTCCGGCATCCGAGCTGCTCCAGCTTGCGCAGCGCGCCCGGCAGCGCCGGCTCCGACGACGACGTGCCGAGCACGATCAGCAGCTCTTCCTTGAAGTAGCGGATCGTCTTCCACAGGCTGAAGCCGTTCAGCCGCGCCAGCGTCCCAAGCACGACGACAACGAAGACCGAGCAGGCGATATAGAAGGTCAGAATCAGCAGTCCGAGCGAGCCGATCGATCGGATGCCGTAGCGCCCCACGGTGAACGCCATGGCCCCAAAGGCGCCGAGCGGAGCGAGCTTCATGATGAAGCCGAAGGACACAAACAGCACTTGTGAGAACGACTCGACCGCCTTCGTCACCACAACGCCGCCATCGCCGGTGCGGCTCAGGCCAAAGGCGATCAGGATGGAGACGAGCAACACCGGCAGCACTTCGCCATCGGCGAACGCTCCAAAGAAGGAGTGCGGGATGATGTGCAGCATGAAGTCCGCAAATCCGGTCGCACCTGCCTGCTTGGTAAATTTCGCGGCCACCGACGGATCCAGCGTATTGACGGACACATGCATGCCAACGCCCGGCTGGATCAGTGACACGGCGATCAGCCCGGCCAGCAACGCGAGCACGGTCAGCAGGTAGAACAGCGCCATGGATTTCACCAGCGTGCGGCCGACCTCGCGGGAATCGCTGATGCTGTTGATGCCGCTCACGATGGTGCAGAACACGATCGGCGCGATCATCATCTTGACCAGCTTGACGAAGCCGTCGCCAAAGGGCTTCAGCGCGGCGCCGAATTCGGGCCAGAAATGGCCCGTGAGGACACCCAGCATGAGACCGATCAGCACCTGGACGTAGAGAATACGGTAGAATGGCTTTCGCGGCTCGCTGCTCGCGGACCCAGCTGGCGCTCGCATCTGCATTCTCGTTTCTCCCTTGTGTTATTCTTGCGGTTTAAGAGCAGTCCGGCTTCAGGCCGCCAGCACCAAATCAGGCACGTGCGATCGACGGGCGAAGACGTGGCCCTCGAAGATTCGGCGGGCCGTCCGCAGCACCCGGGCAACCGGGCCGGGCTCCAGCCGAACCACGAGCTGGCCGGAGGGATGGGCGAGGGTGATCGGCACCGGCGGCGCCAATGGTCCGACCATCTCTGCCGCGATCGTCCCGGGCGTGACGCACGCCGTCGCGATCGCGACAGCGCCGGTCACCGCCAGCGCGTTATGGCAGTCATGCGGCATGAAATACCTGGTGTTCAACGTCGCCTCGCCTCCGCGCGCAATCAGAACCGGCTTCGGAATCACCATTGTCGCGGAATTTGGAAAGCCCATCCGGCGGCCGGCCTCGATGCGCAGAGTTTCGAGACGCGCGCGAAAGCCGCCGTCGGCGAAGTCGGAGGGAGCCTCACGGCCGGTCCACCCCAGATCCGCCGCGCGGACCAGCATGACGGGCATCGCCGCGTCGATGCAGGTCACATCGATCCCTTCGATGCGATCGACCGGTCGTCCGGTGGGCAGGAGACGACCAGTGCGTGCGCCGGCCGCGTTGGGGAACGACAGCTCGATCGGCGCGGCCGTTCCCGGTAMGCCGTCGATCCGCGCCTCACCGTCGTAAGTCACGCGCCCTGCGGGGGTCGGAACGGTCGCGTCAATCAGCTTGCCGGTGTTGACATTGTGAATCCGCACATGGGTGCGATCCGCGGCGGCGGCGGCGACCAGGCCGGCTTCGATTGCGAATGGCCCCACCCCCGCGAGCATGTTTCCGCAGTTCGGGGAGGTATCGACGATGCCTTCACGAACACGCACTTGGGCGAACAGGTAGTCGACATCGGCGCCTGGCACCGATGCCGGTCCAACGATCGCGACCTTGTTGATAACGGCATTGCCGCCGCCGATCCCGTCGATTCCAAGATCGTGCCCCCCTCCCATCACAGATAGCAGGATCGCGTCGCGCAGTTTGGGGTCGGCCGGAAGGTCGCGGGCCAGGAAGAACGGCCCGCGCGAGGTGCCCCCGCGCATGACTACACAGGGAATGGCAATCTGATCGTTCATGGTGCTGTTCCGTTCGCGACAACTTCGCTCGATCCGGAGCATCCCTCGACCGAACTCTTTTGTGAAATGCAAATATCTGATGTATTATTCCGATTATCGATACAATGGAGCGTGCCATGAACGCAGAACTTCTCGACCTCAAGGCGTTCATCACCGTGGCGGAGACGGGAAGCTTCGTCCGCACTGCCAGGGCGCTGAACCTGTCGCAGCCGGCGCTGAGCCGACGTATTCAGAAGCTGGAAGAAAGTCTCGGTGCGCCGCTGCTCGAACGCTCGACGCGTCACGTCAATCTCACCATGACCGGCCGTGATTTCCTGCCGAAGGTGCGCCGCCTCATCGACGAGTTCGAAACCTCGGTGCTCGCCATCCACGATATCGGCGCGCGAAGTTCGGGCCTCGTCTCGGTGGCTGCGGTGCCGACAGCGGTGTTCTATTTCCTGCCGCGCGCGATCGGCCGGTTTGCCGAAACGTATCCACGCATTCGCATCCGGATTCTGGACATCGGTGCCAATGAGGGATTGGAAGCGGTCGCGCGCGGAGAAGCCGACTTCGGCATCAATTTCATCGGTGCGTCGCATGCCGAGATCGAATTCGAGAAACTGGTTGAAGATCCCTTCGTCCTGGCCTGYCGCCATGATCATCCGTTGGCGTCGCGCAAACAGGTCAGCTGGTCGGAGATCGTGTCGCACCGGGTCATCACCGTCGGTCGCAACAGCGGCAATCGCGCGCTGATCGACAATGCGCTGGCGCGACACGGCCTGCAGCTGAACTGGTCTTATGAAGTCGCTCACCTCTCCGGTTCGCTTGGCCTCGTCGAAGCGGGACTCGGCATCGCCGTGCTTCCGAGGCTCGCGACGCCGGCGGCCGGTCACCCCATCATTCACACCGTTCGTTTGATCGAGCCGGAAGTGTCGCGGACGATCGGAATCGTGCGCAGGCACGGGGCGACGCTATCTCCCCACGCGAGCCAGTTTCTCAAGATGCTCCTCGAGGCGTGGCACACGCCTTCCGGGGCGCGCGGGCAAGACAAGCCGAAGCCCCGATCCGCTCAGGCCAGTTCGAACGCCGTTTCGGCGGGCCTGAAGAGGAAACGCTGATAGCTCGGCAGCGCAGCGCTGCAAGACCGTTCCCCTGTCGAACCGGAAGTTCCTCGGATCAGCCCCGCCGTGTTTTCAGAGGCATTTGGGTCCTCCGGCCGCAGCACCGTGGTG
>NZ_JBFULT010000372.1:0-7509 GCF_054049755.1 Bradyrhizobium sp. P5_C11_2 | reverse complement strand
GTCGATCGCCATCGAGACCGACCAGGCGCATCTCTACAAGAACGGCCTGCGAACCAGCGGCACGTATTCGGTCGAGGGAACGCTCAATTCCGCGCAATATCAGGAGTTGCGGGCCTTCATCAAGGAATACCAGGCCGCCGAATCCGGCGAGCCGCTGATCCTCGATCGCGCAGCGAAGTACATCAGCGAAACGATGAAGGGCGTCGACGCGCAGACGCTCGAGCAGCGTAAGCACCAGGTCGAGGAAGTCTGTCGCCTGGTCCGTGTGATGCCGATCATGATCGGCCACGCCGGCAACACCTCGCCGACCTTCGCCTCCGCCGAGCAATTTTTCATCGCGCACCGCGTGCACACGCTGCAGCCGCCGAGCCGTCGCGTCGAGACATCGATCGGCAAAAATCTGATCGGCAAGGATGACACGCTCAAGGGCGTCAAGGCCAAGTTCAATCTCGACTCGCTGCAGCGAGGCGCCTTCAAGGACAAGATCGACGCGATCACCAAGATGCTCGGCTCCGGCGGCTCGACGCCGATGGCCGAGGTGAACGAGGTCCGCGAGCTTCTCGACATGAATCCGGTCGATTGGGGCAAGGGCAAGCCAGAGCCCGCGGTCGCGCCGAAATCCAACCCTAACGACAAGCTGCCGGAGGGCTAACGATGCTCAACACGCTCGCCTGCCGGATCGCCGAGCTGAAGTTCGCCGGCTCCGATAGCGATATGACGTTCTCCGGCTACGGCGCCGTGTTCGGCAACGTCGATAGCTATGGCGACGTCATCGCCGCCGGCGCCTTCAAGGATACGTTGGCGCGCGCCAAGTCGCAGAACGACTGGCCGGCGATGCTGTCGCAGCATGGTTCGTTCCTCGGCGGTCAGGACAATGTCCCGGTCGGCGTCTGGACCGACATGCATGAGGACAGCAAGGGCCTCGTCGTCGAGGGCAAGCTGGCGCCGACGCCGCGCGGCCAGGAGCTGTATTCCCTGATGAAGATGCAGCCGCGACCGGCCATCAACGGCCTGTCGATCGGCTACGTCGCCAAGGAGTGGAGCGCGCGCTCGCGGCCGGAGGAGCCGCGCCGCACGCTCAAGAAAGTCGATTTGATGGAAGTCTCGATCGTGACAATGCCGGCCAATCCAAAGGCCCGTATCGGACAGGTCAAGAGCGGCTCCATCCGTGAATTCGAGACCTTCCTGCGGGATGCAGGTGGGTTCTCGCGTGCCCAAGCTGCGGCGATCGCCGGGCAGGGGTTCAAGGCCATCGAGTCCATGCGGGATGCTGGCGATGATGGGCAGGAAGTTGGCGCGTCGATCGACCGCCTGATCTCAACTCTCACAGGGAAGTAAGACACCCATGACGAATCTCTACAAATCCCGCTATGGCGCGCTGTGCGTGGCCATGCTGGCGATCACGACGGTCTCGGCCGTCATGGTCCTCGGCTTCGATGTCCAGCCGGCGCTCGCGTTCGGCGGGCACAACAATCTGGCGCTGCATACGGCCGAATTCGGCGCGCTTGCCGGCGTCCCGACCGAGCTGAAGCAGGTTTTCGACCGTATCGGTGAGGCCTTCAAGGCTTTCAAGGATACGCATCAGGAGGAGATCGCCGGCATCAAAAAGGGTATGGCCGACGTCGTCACCTCCGACAAGCTGGCGAAGATTAACGAGTCGCTCGACAAGGCCGTCGAGGCCAAGGCGGCGCTCGACGCAAAGGTCGAGGCTGAGATCAAGCACGTTGAYGAGATCGAGAAGAAGCTCAACCGTCTCGGTCTGCAGAACAACGAGAACGGCCGTTTCCAGCTCGAGTTGAAGGAGTTTAACAAGCTCCTCGAGACCCGCGGCGAGCGCGGGGTGCAGCCGCTCGACGAGGCCGGCTATCGCGCTTACAAGGCGGCAAACGACAAGTACCTGCGCAAGGGCGACAAGCTTCTGTCGGCCGAGGAGCACAAGACTCTCGCGGTTGGCTCCGATCCTGACGGCGGCTATTTCGTCACGCCGGACACCTCTGGCCGCATCGTCAAGAAGCTCTATGAGACGAGCCCGGTCCGCCAGTATGCGAACCAGCAGACCATCTCGACTGACAAGCTGGAAGGCATCGAGGATACCGATGAGGCCGGGGCCGGCTATGCCGGCGAGCGCACTACTTCTGGCGACACCAAGACGGCGCAGGTTGGCAAATATTCGATCCCGGTTTGGGATATCGATACCGAGCCGAAGGCGACGCAGAACCTGCTCGACGATGCCGCGGTCGACGTCGAAGCCTGGCATGCCGACAAGGTCACCAACAAGTTCTCTCGCTTCGAGAACAAGGAGTTCGTCACCGGTGCGGCGAACAAGATCCTGGGTTTTGTCAACGGTTATACCCAGACCGAGGACACCGGTTCGGGCGTCGCGTGGGGCCAGATCGGCTACCTCAAGACCGGCGTCGACGGCGATTGGGCGGCCTCGAACAAGGCTGATGCCTTGATCGACGTCATGGGCCTGCTCAAGAATGGCTACCTGGATGGTGCGGTCTGGTGCATCAAGCGCAAGCTGATCGCCGAGATCCGCAAGTTCAAGAACAGCCAGGGTGACTATCTGTGGCAGCCGTCGCTGCAGGCAGGTACGCCGGAAATGATCCTCGGCTATCCGGTCGCTCGTATGGAGGACATGCCCGACAAGGCCTCGAACAGCTTCTCGATCGCCTTCGGCAACCTCAAGGAAGCCTACACGATCGTCGATCGTCTCGGCATCCGCGTCCTGCGCGATCCCTTCACGGCCAAGCCGTTCGTGAAGTTCTACACCCACAAGCGCACGGGCGGCGGCGTGGTCAATTTCGAGGCCATCAAGCTGGTCAAGTTCGGCACGGCGTAACGGCCTGACGATTTTCCGGCGGCCTGTATGGGGCCGCCGGTCCATCCTTCCCTGCAACCATTTTTCGAAAGGACTCCATCGATGCGCGACATCATGGACAATCTCGACGTCAAGCGCGGCATCTCCCCTGTCGCCGCGCAGACCACCAACACGCCCATTGTTTCCCAGATCGTCGATCTCAAGGGCTACGACGGCTGCATGTTCGTGATCGATATCGGTGCCAACACCGACGCCGACGCGACCTTCACCGTCCTGGTCGAGGATGGCGACGCGGCCAATCTCTCTGACGCTGCGGCTGTCGCGGATGATTACCTCAACGGCCTCGAGACCACGGCGAGCTTTACCGCGGCCAGCGACGACAACAAGATGCGCAAGATCGGCTATGTCGGCATCAAGCGCTACTGCAGGGTGACGATAACGCCCGCGCTCAATGACGCCGGCAATATCTTCATCTCCGGCAACTGGGTGCTGCGCCCGCTGCGCAAGCCGGCAGCGAATCCGCCGACGTAGCGCTGTGAAATTCGGCTCGCGCGGGCGCAGTCCCGCGCGGGTCGCCATTCCTTTCCGCTTGGATCGATTGTCAGCCATGTCGCATCGCGAAAGCCATGCCTTGCCCGTGCCCATCCTGATCGAGCCGCCGGCCGGCGAGCTGGTGTCGCTCGCCGATTGCAAGGCGGCGCTCGGCATTACCGGGACCGACCAGGACGCGGCGCTGACGATGGCGCTCGATGCCGCGATCGACACGCTCGATGCCGGCACCAATGGGACGCTCGGCCGCGCGCTGCGCCCGCAGACCTGGGAGCTGCAGCTCGAAAGCTTCGCGGAAGGCTGGCGCTGCCGGCCGCGACACTATCGCTGCGGCGGCGAGGCAATCGCGCTCAATTATCCGCCGCTGATCGGGATCGTCAGCATCAAATATCTCGATACGGCAGGCGTCGAGCAGGCGCTGGCACTCAACACCGATTACCGGCTGCTGCGCGTCGGCGCCATCGATGGCCGGCAGCTGGTCGAGCCCGCCTATGGCAAGTGCTGGCCAGTCGCGCGCTGCGATGCCGCCTCGGTCCGGATTCGCTACGAGTGCGGCTATGACGGCGCCGACAACGTCGCGCCGCGGCAGTTGATCAATGCGATCGCGCTCGGCGCGCGCGCGCTGCTGACGGCCTCGACCCGCGACCCGATGCTGTTCGAGGACCGGGTCGAGGGGATCGGGTCGCAGCGCTACCAGAGCGACAGCAAGGCCGCCCAGATCGTCACCGACGCGGCCGCCTCGCTGCTGTCGAGCCTTCGCGTTTTCTGAAACCCGTTCAACAGGAGCAGCGGCCATGGCCGGCGGCACCCATCTCACCACCTTCACTGGTGCTGTTGATTGTGCCCGCATGACCAAGGCTGTGTTGTTTCCGTAGCCCGATGTCCATGCGCAGCATCAAGCTCGGCACTCGCCCCGGTCCGGCGATCTGGCCGTCGAMGTCGCCCGACGAGGTCCTCGACTATTCGCTCGACTGGACCTTGCGGCTATGCACGGCGGACGAGGCGGCGCGGCTGCGGCGGGGCGAGGCGATCGCGCCGGCGGATGCGATCGTGGTGTCGGACTTCATCCTGCCGCCCGGGATCGTCGCGGACAAAGCGACCAATTCGCCGGCGGTGACGACGGCCGTCATCTCCGGCGGCGAGGACGGGCAGCGTTATGTGCTGCGCAACCGGATCCGGACCGCGTCCGGCCGGGTGATGGAGCAGGCGGTCCGGCTCAAGGTCGCCGCGAAGTAGGACAAATGGACGTTGACGTCCTGGTCGCGACCGCGCACCGGCGCCTGCGGTTGCGGCGGCTGCTGGTCGCGATCGAACGTCACCCGGAATTGTTGGAGGCTATCGACATGAACCGTTCCATTGGCCGGCCGATCCAGCTGGCCGGCTTCGCCTCGCGCCTGGCGCGGGCCGAGAAGGCCGAGACCGAGCTGGCCGTCACCGGCCAGCGCTATGACACCGTGCTCGACGACATCGACGACCAGCATGCGGCGCTGAAAACGCATGTAGGCGCGCTCGAGGTCACCCGCTCGGCGCTCGACCAGGTCATCAGCCGCATGACCGCGGGGAGCAACGGCGGCCCAAACGATGGTGGGGACTCCTCGACCGTCTCGGCGGGCGAGGTCGGCGCGGTCGGCCAGGTCATCACCTCGACGACCGAGAAGGGCGAGGGCTGAGGCCGTGACCCCGGATCAGGCGCTCGCCAGCCATCGCAGGATGCTCGCGCAGGTCGGCGAGGCCATCACCGTGCGCCGCTACGTCGGGAAGGGCGCGGCGCGCGCGCCGGCGGCCGAGGCGATCGCGCAGGGCCGTGTGATGGGCTACCAGCCGCAGCAGATCGTCGGTGCGGTCCAGCAGGGCGATCGCAGGGTGATCCTGCTCAACGATCCCGCCGCGTCCGTGCCGTCCGGAAAGGTCGCGCTTTCGACGATGTTGCCGCTGACCAGTGATGACAAGCTTGTCGTGCGTGGCGCCGAGATCCAGATCATGGGTGTCGACGACTCAACCCGCCGTATCGCCGGCGTCCTGGTCGCCCTCGAGATCCAGGTGCGCGGCTGATGGGCCAGGTCTTTGACGAGGCGGATTATCGCCGCCGGCTTGATGCGCTGGACTCCTCGAACATCTCTGTCGGCGAGGAAGCCGGGCTGATCGCCAAGGGCGGCGGATCGGGGCCTCTCGACGCGCGAAAGACTATCCTGTTTGCCAAGCAGCAGGCGCTGCGCGCGGCCCGCAAGAAGATGATCAAGGCGATCCGCGCCGAACAGGACAGGATGCGCCAGAACAACCTGCTGCCGACCGAGGTCGAGCAGATCGTAACCGGAAAATCGGACACCCTCGTCAAGGTATGAGGCTGATCTTTCGCTATCTGGCGATGCAGGACATCGTCGATTTCGCGTTGGAGACGCTGCGGTCGCGCTCGCCGGTCGGCTCCGGCGATGATCTTCACCGCGGTCTCTACCGCGACAGTCATCTCGTCTTTCTCAACGGGCAGGTCGTCCAGGACGTCAGGGCGTTCAAGCGTGGCGACCAGATCAACATCTCCAACCCGGTGCCCTATGCCCGCAAGCTCGAGATCGGCAACGCCCGGATGCAGGCGCCGCTGCATGTCTATGAGGATACTGCGTTGATCGTCGCCAACAGGTACGGCAACCGCGCGGCCGTCAAGTTCACCTTCATGCCGGTGCGCTTCGGTGGGATCTCCGCTTACGCGGCATTCTCCAAGCAGCTGAAACGGGGCAGGCGGACCATGTCCGAAAAATCCCGGCAGGACTGGCTGGTGCGCCAGCCCGCCATCCAGATCAGGGCGCGCTGACCATGGCTGATTGGGCTGGAGCGGTTGCCGCCTGCAAGGCGCGCTTCGTCGCAAATTTCTCGGCGACGCAGGTCGCCTACCAGAACGAGGACCCGCCGGCATCGCCTTGGCCGCCGGCGGTGCCCGTGCCGTGGACCTATTTCGAGGTCCTGCAGGTCGAGAGCAAGCTGCGCGGCGCCGGCAAGCCGGGCAGCCAGACCTGGCTGACGCTCGGCAACATCTTCGCGCATGTGTTCGTGCCGAAGGGTTACGGCCTGGAGGATCATCTGGCGATCGCCAATCCGATCGGCGAGATCTTCCGCGCCAAGACGTTCTACAACGCGGACCCCGGCGCCAAGATCATCTGCGGCGCGCCGAGTGTCCGCGGCGGCGATTCCGGCAGCGATGACGGCAACTATTTCGGCCTCGTCGTCGGCGTGCCCTTCGAATTCTACTTCATCGGCTGACCGGCCGGCTTTCCCCTCAAAATCCCGCGGGCTGTGGCCCGCTTCATCCTGGAGGTCCTGATCCATGTATCAGTCGAATTCGAACGCCTATGTCGCATACAAGGTGCAGTCGGCGCTCGGCACGGCTGCCTCCGGCAGCGCCGCCAGCGTCTTCCGCATCTCCGGCGGCAACGGCATCAAGGCCAGCAAGGCCGCGGTCGAGAGTGGCGAGATCCGGCGCGACGGCATGCGTCAGCGCGGCCGCCATGGCACCCAGAAGCTGACCGCGGATTACGATGCCGAGCTGTCGCTCGGCTCGCATGACGCCTTTGTCGAGGCGATCGCGCGCGACACCTGGTCGGCGGCCGATCTCACCAAGACGCAGGCCGACTTCACGTCGCTCACTACGGGCGCCAACTCGATCATCTGCGCCTCCGGCGATCCTCGCACCTGGTTCGGCATCGGCGACGTCATTGAGCTGCTCAACTATGCCGGCGGCAACAATCTGCAGAACATCCGCATCACCAATCTGACTGCGACCACCATCACCACGGCCGAGACGCTGATCGTTAATGCGACGCCGGACACCTCCTGCTCGATCGTCCGCCGCGGCAAGAAGCTGGTGCCCTTCGCCGGCGGCTCGCTGATCAAGCGTTACTTCACGCTGGAGGAGTACGAGGTCGACATCGACCAGTCCAAGGTCGCGCAGGACTTCGTCGCCGGCCAGCTCAAGCTGTCGATGAAGCCGGACGGCATCATCATGGCGGGCCTCTCCGGCGTCGGCACCGGTCGGGTGCTCGGCAACACCACCGGCACCTCGCCCTATTTCACCGCGCCGGTGCTCGGCGCCAATGCGCCGTTCTCGGTTTCACCGCGCCGGTGCTCGGCGCCAATGCGCCGTTCTCGGT
>NZ_JBFULT010000371.1:0-7547 GCF_054049755.1 Bradyrhizobium sp. P5_C11_2 | reverse complement strand
TGAACGAGGTGATCGACGAGAACGATATCGCCCGGCATATCCGCTACAAGCACAAGATCAATTCGGCGAGCTGGTCGAGCGAGCGAAATCTCTGGACCATCGAGGCGGTCACCACCGACACCGCTGAGCCAAAAACCTTCACCGCCAATTTCCTCTGGATGTGCCAGGGCTATTATCGCCATTCGGAAGGCTACACGCCGGATTGGAAGGGCATGGACCGCTTCAAGGGCCGCATCGTCCATCCGCAGACCTGGCCGGACGATATCGATCTCGCGGGCAAGAAAGTGGTGGTGATCGGCTCGGGTGCGACCGCGGCGACGCTGGTGCCGAACATCGCCGACACATGCGCGCATGTCACCATGCTCCAGCGTTCGCCGACCTACTTCCGGCTCGGCCGCAACGCCATCGAGATCGCCGAGGAGTTGCGCAGGCTCCAGGTTGACGAGGAATGGATCCACGAGATCGTCCGCCGCAAGATCCTGTTCGAGCAGGATGCCTTTACGAAGCTCTGCATCTCCAAGCCCGAGCAGGTGAAGAAGGAGCTGATCGGCCAGATCAGCGCGGTCCTCGGTCCTGACTACGACGTCGAGACGCATTTCACGCCGACCTACCGGCCGTGGCGGCAGCGCATCGCCTTCGTGCCCGATGCCGATCTGTTCAAGGGCATCGCCAGCGGCAAGGCCTCCGTCGTCACCGACGAGATCGAATGCTTCGTCGAGAGCGGCATCCGGCTCAAATCCGGCAAGCTGCTCGAGGCCGACATCATCGTCACCGCGACCGGCTTCAATCTCGCAGCACTCGGCGACATCGCCTTCGAGATCGACGGCAAGCCGCTCGCCTTCGGCGACACCGTCACCTATCGCGGCATGATGTTCACGGGCGTGCCGAACATGGTCTGGGTGTTCGGCTATTTCCGCGCCAGCTGGACGCTGCGCGTCGACCTCGTCGCCGATTTCGTCTGCCGCCTGCTCGGCCACATGAAGGCGAAGGGCAAAAAGAAGGTCGAGGTCAGCTTGCGTCCCGAGGACCACAACATGCCGATCCTGCCCTGGATCGATCCGGAAAACTTCAACCCCGGCTACATGATGCGCAACATGAACCTGCTGCCCAGGCGCGGCGACAAGCCGGAATGGCAGCACAGCCAGGACTACTGGACCGAAAAGGACGAGATCCCAAAGACGGATCTGGACGATCGGGCGTTTATTTATGGGTGAGGCGCGTTCGCGCCGACCACACACTCCGCTGTCGTCCCGGCCTGCGCCGGGGCGACACTGGTTGTTGGGCGGGTAGCGTCTCAACTCATTCGCAGCACGACTACGAATTCCGCCTTGTCGCATTCGCGGCGATCGCGGCGGCTGCGGTCCGGTTCTCCACGCCGAGCTTGGCGTAGATCTGCTCCAGGTGCTTGTCGACCGTGCGCGGGCTCAATCCCAGAATCTGGGCGATGTCGCGGTTGGTCTTGCCCTTTGACAGCCAGGCCAGCACCTCGCCTTCGCGGGTGGTGAGGCCGAGCTCGCTGGTGAATTCGGGCGGCAGCGCCGTGCCGGCCTCCTTGGAGAGCCGCAGCAGGAACTCGTTCGGCGCGGTTTCGCCGACGTAATAGAGCCGGAGGTGCGCATTGTCGGGCAGCGAGGCCGCCTGCGACTTCGAGCTGCCCTTGCCTTTCGCCTGCTCCAGCCATTGCAGCAGGGAGGGCGGCAGGACGAAGTCGTCGTCGGCCTGCGCGCCCTGATGGTCGGCAAGCAGCTTCTGCGCCTGCGGCGTCGCCCAGAGCAGGTTGCCCTGGCGATTGACCGCGAACAGGAAGCGCCCGGAGACATCGAGCGCGGCGCGCGCGCTCTGGGTCAGCCGCGCATTGCCGAGATGGACGCGAATGCGCGCCAGCATCTCCTCGATCACGATCGGCTTCGTGACATAGTCGACACCGCCGGCCTCCAGGCCGCGTACGATATGCTCGGTCTCGGCGAGACCGGTCATGAAGATCACGGGGACATTGGCGAGGCCGGCGTCGCGCTTCAGGCGGCGGCAGGTCTCGAACCCGTCGATGCCGGGCATCACGGCGTCGAGCAGCACGATGTCGGGCGTGATCTGGTCGACGATGCGCATCGCGCTCGCGCCGTCGAGCGCCACCATCACCGTCATGCCGGCACCGTCGAGCGCGTCCGTGAGCAGCCGCAGCGTCTCCGGGGAGTCGTCGACGACCAGCGCAACGTCGCGCTTTTTCGGCTCAGTGCTCATACGCATGCAATGTCTTCAATGTGGCCATGTACTGGTCGAGGTCGAAGCGGTCGACCAGCGATCGCATCTGCGCGACGAAGTCGGCGTGCTCCGGATGCTCGCTGCCGATTTCGTCCAGTTTCAATTGGATGCCCTTGACGTAGCCGATCCGGCCGAGCCCGATCAGCGCCTCGATGTGCCGCACCGGCGGCCGCGAGCCGGTTTCCGGCTGCCACAGCGGCACGGCGATCTCGTCGGAGCCGTATTGCCATTCGATCTTGAGAAGCTGCCGGATCGCTTCCAGCAGCCGCGGGATGTCGATCGGCTTCATCAGATAGCCGTCGTGGAAGGGCTGCGCCAGCGGCGTGCCGTGGGCCTCCAGCGCGCTCGCCGACACCATCAGGATGCGGGCCTGATGATGACCGCTGGCGCGCAACTGTTCCGCCACGGTCCAGCCGTCCATGCCCGCCATCGAGATATCGAGCAGGAACAGATCGGGCCGGCAATGCTGCGCCAGCGCCAGGCAGCCCGGCCCGTCGGCGGCGCTGAGCAGGATGAAGCCGAGCGGCGTCAGCACCTCGCGCAAGAGATCGCGATGCACGGGGTCGTCGTCGGTGATGAGGATGGTCTTGCGCGCGCCGTGATAGCCGGAAATCGGCGCCTCCACCGGCGCAGTGCGCCTGGGATTGGTGACCTCCGACAGCAGCATCTTCACCTTGAACGTGCTGCCGCGGCCGACGGTGCTGGTGACCTTGATGTCGCCGCCCATCACGCCGGCGAGCAACCGGCTGATGGTGAGACCCAGTCCCGTGCCGGTCTGCGGCTGCGAGACCCCGAGCGCGCCGCGCTCGAAGGGCGCAAAGATGCGTTCGAGATCGTCGCCCTGGATGCCGGGGCCGGTGTCGGTCACTTCGAACTCGGCGACCGGGCTGCGGTAATGCACCACGAACTGCACGCTGCCGCTCTGGGTGAACTTGATCGCATTGGAGAGCAGGTTGATCAGCACCTGGCGCAGCCGCTTCTCGTCGGCATAGACCACGGTCGGTAACGTTGCCGGCCGCCTGAACACGAAGTCGATGCCCTTGGCGGCCGCCTGGAGGCGGAACATGCCGACCAGCTGGTCGAGGAATTCGCTCACGCGAACCTCATCGCGCGACAGATACAGCCGTCCCGCCTCGATCTTGGAAATATCCAGGATGCCGTCGATCAGGCCGGAGAGATGGTCGGCGCTGMGGCGGACGACGCGGACCTGGTCGCGCGGCTTGGTGTTCAGCGTCGAGTCCTGCTCCAGCAGCTGCGCATAGCCGCTGATCGCGTTCAGCGGCGAGCGCAGTTCGTGGCTCAGGCCCACGACGTAGCGGCTCTTGGCGAGGTTGGCGGATTCGGCGACCTCCTTGGCGCGCTGGAGCTCGGCGTCGGTGCGCTTGTGGGCGTCGATCTCCTGGATCAGGAGCGTGGTCTGCCGCCGGGTTTCGGCTTCCGCGGCACGGCGGCTCTGCTGCGCCAGCACGAACAGCCAGGCCACCACGCCGATGATGATGCTGAGCGAGAAGAACACCTTCCAGAGCACGTTGGAGACCAGCATGTTCTCGCCGTGCACGCTCGCCGAGGTCTGCAGATAGATCAGCCCGAGCACCAGCGCGACGAGCCCGGCCGAGACCACGAACACGCCGATGTAATGCCCGAGCTGCGAGTTGATCCGCTGATAGATCGGCTGCGGCAAAATCCTGCTGAGCGCGTCGGAAAATTGCACCTGCGCGCGCGCATGCGGCTTGCAGAGGTCGTGGCAGCGCGCATCGAGCGAGCAGCACAGCGAGCAGATCGGCCCGGCATAGGCCGGGCAGGACGTCATGTCCTCGGGTTCAAAACTGTGCTCGCAGATGCAGCACTGGATCGCCTCGATATTGGCCCAGCTCCGCTTCGGCTTGCGCGCGATGTAGTATTTTCCGCCGGTGAGCCATGCGATAACGGGTGCGGTGACGAAGGCGACCGTCAGCGCGACGAAGGCGGCGAGCGCCTTCATGGTCGGGCCGAACAGGCCGTAGAACGCTGCGATCGAGACGATGATCGCGAGCGTCATCGCGCCGACGCCGACCGGGTTGATGTCGTAGAGATGGGCGCGCTTGAACTCCATATGCGGCGGACGCAGGCCGAGCGGCTTGTTGACGACGAGGTCGGATACGAGCGCACCGACCCAGGCGATCGCGACGTTGGAGTAGAGCGCGAGCGTCTGCTCYAGCGCCTTGTAGACGCCGATCTCCATCAGCAGCAGCGCCACCATCACGTTGAAAACCAGCCAGACGACGCGTCCGGGATGGCTATGGGTGAGGCGTGAGAAAAAGTTCGACCAGGCGATCGAACCGGCATAGGCGTTGGTGACGTTGATCTTGATCTGCGACAGCACCACGAAGAAGCCGGTTAACGCCAGCGCGAGATCCGGCTCCGACAGCACGTATCGAAATGCCACGAGATACATATGCGCGGGCTCGGCCGCCTCTTCCGGCGGCACGCCGTGGCTCAGCGCAAAGAAGGCGAGGAACGAGCCGGCGAGAAGTTTCAGCGCGCCGAGCACGATCCAGCCTGGCCCTGCGCTCATCAGCGCAATCCACCACGACGTTCTGGAGGTACGGCGGTCGCGCGGCAAAAAGCGCAGGAAGTCGACCTGCTCGCCGATCTGCGCCACCAGCGAGAACACGACGGAGGATGCGACGCCGAACAGCAGCAGATCGAAATGGCCGCCGAGGTCGCCGTGCTCGCCGGCGAATTTGTGCCATTCCGTGAAGGAGTGAGGATTGGCCCACGCGATCGCGGCGAAGGGCAGGATGTGCAGAACCACCCACAGCGGCTGCGTCCAGAGCTGAAAGCGGCTGATCAGCGTGATGCCGTAGGTGACGAGCGGGATGATTGCGACCGCGCTGATGAGGTAGCCGATCGGGCGCGGAATCCCCAGGCACATCTCCAGCGCGGTCGCCAGGATCACCGCCTCGACCGCGAAGAAGATGAAGGTGAAGGAGGCGTAGATCAGCGAGGTGACGGTCGAGCCGATATAGCCGAAGCCGGCACCGCGGGTGAGCAGGTCAATGTCGATGCCGCATTTGGCGGCATAATAGGCAATCGGGACACCGCAGCAGAAGATGATGGTGGAGACGACGAGAATCGCGGCGGCGGCGTTGGTGACGCCGTAATTGAGGGTGATGGTGCCGCCGATTGCTTCGAGAACCAGGAACGAGATCGCGCCGATCGCGGTGTTGGCGACGCGGGCGGCGGACCAGCGGCGCGCGCTCTTGGCGGTGAAGCGCAGCGCGTAGTCTTCCAGCGTCTGGTTGGCGACCCATTGATTATATTGGCGCCTGACGCGGTCTATTCGCTGCCGCCCTGCCACTTAACCCCACTCCCGAAGACGTCCGAAACCTCTCGTGAACTCGCAAATCCCGTACCAAAAGCCTACGTCGGTATTTTGCGGTGCAGTATACGCGATCTTGCGTATGCTTGCGCTGCACAAATTCGAGCCATCCTCACGGACCAATCGCGTGTCCTCGAACAAAAGTGGGGTGCTCATGTCAGACGAAGCAAACAAGGGCCTATTGTCGCCGCTCCGGCGCAAACTATTGATGGGAATGGCGGCTGTGCCGGCCATCACGATGCTGCCGCGGGCGTCTTTTGCGCAGGCCCCGGCGACCTCGGCGGTCAATACGACGGGTCTCGCGGTCACCGACACCGAGGTGACGGTCGGCATCCTGCATTCGGCAACCGGCACCATGGCGATCTCCGAGACCGGCTCGATCGAAGCCGAAAAGCTCGCCATCGAGCAGATCAACGCCATGGGCGGCGTGCTCGGGCGCAAGATCAAGTTCATCCAGGAAGACGGCGCCAGCGACTGGCCGACCTTCGCGGAAAAGGCCAAGAAGCTGCTGGTCAACGACAAGGTCGCGGCGATCATGGGCTGCTGGACCTCGGCCTCGCGCAAGGCGGTGCTGCCGGTCATGGAGCAGTATAACGGCATGCTCTATTACCCGACCTTCTACGAAGGCCTCGAGCAGTCCAAGAACGTGATCTACACCGGCCAGGAGGCGACCCAGCAGATTCTCGCCGGCCTGAACTGGATCGCCAAGGAAAAGGGCGCGAAGTCGTTCTTCTTCATCGGGTCCGACTACATCTGGCCGCGCACCTCGAACAAGATCGCGCGCAAGCACGTCGAGAACGTGCTGAAGGGCAAGGTCGTCGGCGAGGAATATTATCCGCTCGGCAACACCCAGTTCAACTCGGTCATCAACAAGATCAAGCTGACCAAGCCCGACGTGATCTTCACCGACGTCGTCGGCGGCTCCAACGTCGCATTCTAYAAGCAGCTCAAGGCCGCCGGCATCGACCTCTCCAAGCAGCCGCTGCTGACGATCTCGGTGACCGAAGACGAAATCGACGGCATCGGCGGCGAGAACATCGCGGGCGCCTATGCCTGCATGAAGTACTTCCAGTCGCTCGACAATCCCAACAACAAGACCTTCGTCCCGGCCTTCAAGAAGCTGTGGGGCGAGAAGACCGTGATCGGAGACGTCACCCAGGCTGCCTATCTCGGCCCGTGGCTGTGGAAATTGACGGTGGAGAAGGCGGGCTCCTTCGACGTCGACAAGATCGCGGCGGCTTCGCCGGGCGTCGAGTTCAAGGGCGCTCCGGAAGGCTATGTGCGCATCCACGAAAATCATCACCTCTGGTCGAAGACCCGGGTGGGGCGCGCCAAGCTCGATGGCCAGTTCGAGCTGATCTACGAGACCGCCGATCTCGTCGAGCCGGATCCGTTCCCCAAGGGCTACCAGTAAGAAGCGCTACCAGTAAGCCGCGGCATTCGTCGCGCTTTCTCTCAAGATCAAGCAGCTCCCTGGCGTGGATCGCAAGTCCGCGCCCAAGACCCCCGCGTCGCGAACCTGCTCGCGACGCGGGACCCWTTCCCCGACGGAGGACATCGATGTTCGGCGACTACTCGCTTGGTGATCTTGGCTCCATCTTCGTCATGCAGGGTTTTGCAGGACTGATCCTGTTCTCGGTCTACGTGCTGATGGCGCTCGGCCTTGCCATCATCTTCGGCCAGATGGGCGTCATCAACATGGCCCATGGCGAGTTCATGATCCTCGGGGCCTACGTCACCTGGATGACCTCGAATGTCTTCCAATCCTATTTGCCGAGCCTGTTCAGCGGTTACTTCTTCCTCGCCATGATCCTGGCCTTTGTTGCATCCGGCGCGCTGGGCATGCTGGTGGAATGGGTGCTGATACGGCATCTCTACAAGCGCCCGCTCGACACGCTGCTTGCCACCTGGGGCCTGAGCCTGATGC
>NZ_JBFULT010000370.1:0-7581 GCF_054049755.1 Bradyrhizobium sp. P5_C11_2 | reverse complement strand
GGGTATCACCTGGGCCCAGATCGCGATCATCCCGACGAACAACGTGATCGACGCCAGTGCGGCGGCTTCTTCCACGAAAATCCTGAACATGGCTTACTCCCTCGCTAGAACGTATGAAGAACATTGTTCTCATTTCGTTCTCGGGAGTCAAGCCGTCTCGGCGATCTCGACGCGCGATGGTTAACTCGCTGAATGATCACAACAAAAAAGCCCCGGCCGAAGCCGGGGCTTTGCTCAACCGCTCGAAAGGAGCGATCGGTCTCAGTAGCGGGCGATCATCGGGCCGCCGAACTTGTAGTTCAGGCGGACGAGGCCCATGTCGACGTCCTGACGGATACGGTCGGTCGAGGGCACCAGCGCGAAGGTGACATCCTTGTCCTGCAGGAAGATGTGGTTGTACTCGACACCAACCGACCAGTTCGGCGCGAAGCCGTACTCGATGCCGGCGCCGACCGTGCCACCCCAACGGGTCTGGTCGTTCGAGGACAGCAGCGCGCCGCCCGTGGTCAAGACTTCGTACTTGCCGCCAGCCACAGCCGCACCGCCCTTGACGTAGACGAGCACGTTGTTCCAGGCGTAACCGACCTGACCGGTGATCAGACCGAACGAGTCGATCTTGGAGCGGTTGCGGGTCGCGAACAGCGCGCTGGTGTTGTCGCCGGAGAAGTCGGCCCAGTTGCCCTGGCCTTCCACGCCGAACACCCACTGGCCGGACTGGAAGCGATAGCCGATCTGACCACCGACCGTGCCACCGGTCGCGTCGTGCGAACCCTCGCGGCCACCGCCGACCAGATCCCAGGTCGAATGCGCGGAACCGCCACCGCCGTTGATGCCGATGTAGAAGCCGCTCCAGTCGTAAATCGTCGCGACCATCGCAGGCGCCTTGGTGTAAGGCCGCGCCGCGAGATCAGCAGCCATCGCCGGAGCAGCCGCGCTGATCGCGACAAGGCTCGCAGTGACAAGCAACAAACTCTTCTTCATTTTTTTCCCGTTCCAGTTCTTCAGTAGGCCCCCGGGCCGTGGCGTCGTCTTAGCAGCGATCGACGGAATTGCTGTAACCTCGACGCAACAGTGCGGTCCAAAGGGCCGCGCAACATTAACGAACGTTTAGCAGCGCGCGCTGGAAACCCTTTGAAACAAGAGTTTTCAGCGTATCCAATGTCTTCTACACACATTCGCGACATAAGCGCCCAGACAACGAAGCGCGCACGATCGTGTGATTGGAGAATCGAAGAAGATGCGTGGACTGTTTGCCCTCCCCATTGTCGCCACATTTGCGCTCGCGCTGAGCGCAAGCACGCCGGCGCGCGCCTTCGGCACCCATCATGCGTTCTGCCTCACGGGCGATGAATGGCCGGGGCTGAGCAACTGCACGTTCGACAGTTACGCGCAGTGTCAGGCGAGTTCGTCGGGCCGCGCGCTGACCTGCATCGCGAATCCATATTTCGCAGGCCAGAGCGACGATCCCTACGCCTACCAGAATCGTCCGCGCGCGCAGACGCCCGGCTATTCGGCCGGCTATTGGACGCGCTGAGATGCGCGGCGCTCGCCTCGCCCTCGTCGCGATCGGCGTGGCCGTCGCGAGCGTCCCTGCGCGCGCGCAGACCTATGATCCGAGCTATCCCGTCTGCATGCAGATCTACGGCCAAGTCGGCTATTTCGACTGCCGCTACGCCTCGCTGGAGCAATGCAGATATCTCGCCGTCGGCCGCTCCGCGACCTGTGTCGTGAACCCGTATTTTGCGCACGGGAAACCGACGGGCGGACGGCGGGCGAGGCGCGCCGACTAGCGCCTCCCCATCAGGCTCGCGCAAGATCCGCTGCCCCCTGAATAGCAGCGTTATCGCGGATCTTGTCCGCAGTCTGAAATGACGGCCAGCCCCCCCGTTCGACGCTACCGCAACGTCGCCAACAGGCGTGCCGCAGACTTCAGGTCTGCGGTGTCCAGGCCCTCATCGAACTGGTCGTAGACCGGTTGCAGCAGCGCGCGAGCATCCTCGCGCCGGCCTTGTGCCTCCATCAGCCTTGCCAGATCGATGGCGGCGCGCAGCTCACTGGCGCGCGCGCCCTGCTTGCGGCTCAGCTCGAGCGAATGGATGAGGCTCGCTTCAGCCTCGTCGACGCGCGGCTTTGGCATCGAGAAGAGAACGGTACCCTTTACGCGCAGCAACTCGGGCATGTTGATCATGTCCCCGTTGGTCTCGACCAGATTGATGCCGTCGTCGGCCGTTCTCATGCTCTCGGCAAATCGTCCGGTCGCGGCCAGTCCTTCCGCGAGCGAAATGTGGAAGGCCGAGATCATCAGTCCATAATGCGTTGCGCGAAGCTCCTCCAGGCAGCCTTGCAGGAAATCGACTCCACCCTGTGCGTTGCCGCGGCGGATGGTCAGCTCCCCCTTGAGGCCGCGCCCGGCCGCGATCTGCGGCGCCAGGGAATGCGAGCGGGCGTTCGAGATGTACCAGTCGATGAGCTCCTCGGCGTAGGGCAGGTCGCCGATCCAGAGGAACAGCAGCACGGCATGCCGCAACACGATGGACAGAACGATCGGATCGTCGATCCGCTCGGCGTCTTTGATTGTCCGGCGTGCGCGCTCGACGGCCTGATCCGGATGGCCCTGCAGGCACAGCGTATTTGCCAGGGCGATCGCAGCCAGAATATCGTAGTCATAGCCGAGATAGGTCGTGCCGCTCTGCGGTGAGCGCGGCCGATGAAGAAGCGCCGCCTCCAGCTCGGCGCTGGCGCCGCCGAGGTCGCCGATAAAGTGGAGTGAATTTCCGAGGCCGAATTGGGCCAGCGCGATTGCCGCCGGGTCGCCCAAGATTGTGGCCGTGGCCGAACCGCGTCTTGCGTATTGCAGCGCTATCGTGAAGTTGCCCTTGCGCGAGTGAAAGATGTTCAGCGAAACCATCAGCCACATCTGGTAGAGGATGTCGCCACGTTCTTCGGCGATGAGGAGGCTTCGGTCCAGTGCGGCACGCGCCGCGTCGCTTCCGCCCTGGATAAACATCAGCGAATAGCCGAGGCCTGCCTGAAGCCGCATTTCTTCAGCGGTGCCGCGCCTGTCATCGCCAAGAACGAGAATCGCCCGCTCCGACCAGCGATGACATTCGGGCAGCATCGACGTCGCGAGCAGAACGGGCGCGGCGGCCACGGCAAGTCCGATGCGCAAGCCGCCATCGCTATTACCGCGGGAGAACGCCCAATCGAGCGCGGCGCGCAGATTGTCGATGTCCCTGATGTAGTGGGGCAGATCGTCGAGGGCCACACGCGGACTCACCGCGGCCGGCGCGAACAGACTGCGGAAGAACTCGGTGTGGCGACGAGCCACCTGGTCCGTTGCACCGGTCTCGTCCAGCTTGTCGAGCCCGTAGGCCCGGGTGGTTTCAAGCAATCGCCAGCGGCCCGACGCCACCGACGTGTCCAGCGACACCAGCGATTTGGCCGCCAGGCTCGCAATGCCTTCGGCAACCGCGGAGTCGGTCGCGCCGGTGTCGCCCATCACGGCGGTCGCCGCCTCGAACGTGAATCCGCCCACGAAAATCGAAAGCCGCTGCAGCAGCGTCCGCTCCGCGTCCGGCAACAGTTCGTAGCTCCAGTCCAGCGTCGCACGCAGGGTCTGGTGCCGCGGCAGCGCCGTGCGGCGGCCGGCCGTCAGCAGGCTGAAGCGGTTGTTCAGGCGCTCGGCGACCTGCTGAAGTCCCAGCACCGCGACACGCGCCGCCGCAAACTCGATGGCAAGCGGGATGCCGTCGAGCCGCCGGCAGATCGAGGCAATCAGCGGCAGGTTTTCCGCGCTCGCCGAAAAGCCGGAGTGGAGCGCCATCAACCGGGTGGTGAAGAGCTGGACGGAGCTGTATTCGTCGACATTGACCGCGCTCTCGAGACGTGGCGGCGGCACATCCAGCGGTGGAACGCGATAGACATACTCGCCCTCGCTCCGCAGGATCTCCCGGCTCGTCGCCAGCACGGACGCATTCGGGCACATGCGGACCAAGGCTTCCGCGAGGCTCGCCGCCGCGTCAGCGAGATGCTCGCAATTGTCGAGCACAAGCAGGAGTTTCTCGCCGCCGATGGCCCGGGCGACAGCTTCGGCGGAAATCACGGTGCCGCCGATCTTCAGCCCCAGGACGGGCACGACCGCGGACGGAACCAGCCCAGGGTCGGACAGTGAAGCCAGTTCGACAAGCCAGCAGTCACCCTCGAATGTCGGAAACAGGCTGCGCGCGACYTCCAGCGCCAGCGCACTCTTTCCGATCCCACCGGGCCCGGTCAACGTGACGAGGCGATAGGCCGACAAGACATTGAGCAGATGCTGCGTGGCTGCGCTCCGGCCGATCAGGGCCGATCCGGCCATCGGCACGTTGGATCGAAACGCCTGCCTCGGCTTGCGTTCCGAATGATCGGTCCGATGCTCCGGCTTGCTTGCCTGCCGGATAGTCCAATTGCCGAGCATGCGATAGCCGCGGCCGGAGACCGTGTTGAGCAGCGCCCGGTCAACGCCCAACGCCTTGCGAATGGCGGAGATGTGGAAGTGGAGAGTGTTTTCCTCGACCACCGCGCCCGGCCACACGCGATCGATGAGGTGGTATTTGCTGACGAGCTCTCCACCCGCCTCGACGAGAATCTCAAATATCTCGAATGCGCGGCTGCCAATGGGAACGGAGACACCTCGGCACCGCAACTCGCGCCGGCCAAGATCGATTTCCCACTCGTTCGCCGCGTACACGGCGCGTGGGCCCTGTTCTGCCATCGCCGTCTCCGCGGGCTCGCGCAATCCTCAGAACTTCTCAGTTCTGACTCAGGGAATTGACGCACCAAACCAGCTTAAACGCTCGTCCTGGCGGTGAGAAGGGCCGTTGCGCGGTCGCACAGCCGGGTGCGTCGACGGCCCCGAACATCGCGGACAATTGCCGTCAGACAAGGATCCATTCCCATGAACCGAATTCGAAAACTCGCAGCCCTCACACTCGGAGCAAGCATGATGACACAGGCAGCCCTCGCCGCAGAGCCCAACGCCGCCACCGACCCGCGGATCGATCCGCAGGTTCGCGCCTTCCTCGCCAGCATAAACAAGGACTCCAAACCGTTCTGGGAGCTTCCTCAGCCGAAGCCGCAGGAAATTCTCACCGCGCTGCAATCGCAGACGGATGTCGACATGACCGGCGTGACAACCAGCGAGCGAACGATCGACCAGGAAGGCCGCAAGGTGAAGCTCTACATTATGAAGCCCGCGCAAATGAGCAGCAATCCCGGCGTGTTGTTCTTCATCCATGGCGGTGTCTGGATCGTCGGCAATTTCCAGAACCATCAGCGCCTGCTGCGCGATCTCGTGGCCGGCACCGGACTGGTCGGCGTGTTCGTCGAATATACGCCGCTGCCGCAGGCCAAATTCCCGACCCAGCTGGAAGAATGCTACGCGGCATTGAAGTGGGTCGGCGGCCATGCACAGGAGCTTGGCGCGGACGGTAGCCGGATCGCGATTGCCGGTAACTCGGTCGGCGGCAACATGAGTGCCGCGCTCTCCTTGATGACCAAGGATCGCAGCGGCCCCAGAATCAGCTACCAGGTGCTGCTGATTCCGGCGACCGACGCGAGCGTCGATACGCCGTCCTACCACGCTTACGGGACCGGCCGCTTCCTGACGCGCGCATTCATGAAATACGGCTGGGACCTCTACGCGCCCGACGCGAAAACCCGCGACAATCCTTATGTGTCGCCGCTTCGCGCCAGCACCAGCGAACTCAAGGGGTTGCCGCCGGCGCTTGTCATCACCGCGGAGAACGATCCGCTGCGCGACGAAGGGGAAGCCTATGCCCGCAAGCTGAAGGAGGCGGGTGTCAGCGTCGATGCGGTCCGCTACAACGGCACGATTCACGATTTCGTGGCGCTGAACGCGTTGCGCCATGTGCCCTCGACCGAGGCCGCGATCGACCAGATCAATGCCGGCCTGCGCCGGCACCTCGAACTGGCAACGCATTAGCTGGTGCGACTATGACGCGGCGGGCGCATTTTGCCGCCGCGTCATCGGGTTGCTTCAACGTGGCCGTCAGACGCTAGTGCCTAGCCCTCGTGAGTCTCCGCCCGAGACCGGAAGGTAGATCACGAGTTTCAGCACCGGGTCGTCATTGGCCTGGAATCTCGTGTGCTCGAAATGCAGCACGCCCTTGGTGGGGTGCGACATGGTCTTGCGGCCCGAGGCGGTGCTGCGGATTTCGTGCGCTTCCCACCATTTGACGAATTCCGGGACTGCCCCGCCGCAGCCGCGCCAGCCGGCATTGCGAAATAAGCGGCGCTCCGCCGTGCCACCGAAAGTTGTGACCGCCCCAATGATCGTGTAACGTCCGTACCGATTATTCACCGGTCCATCGTTTCATGCTCGCCCGTATTTTGTTTCTCGTGGCCTTGCTGTCGATCCCGGGCGCATTGCGTGCAGAGGGAGCGCCGGCGGAGAAAGCCGGATTTGCGTCCAGGCTGACGATCTATCTTGCCAAGGGGGCAGCTGACGCGTGCGGGCCGGGCTGCGACCGCTGGATCGCCATCGAGGGMGAGATCGATCAGGACGCGGCGCCGCGCATTCGCCGCTTCCTCGCCGGCGTCAAGGACACGCAGCGTCCGATCTACCTCCACTCGCCCGGCGGAAACGTGGAACAATCCTACGTCATCGGGCGGTTGCTGCGCAGTCGCAAGGCGGTCGCCCGGGTTGGCCGGACCATTGCGACGGCATGCGCCGCGGGCACGCAGGTGGACGCCGCGTGCCTGAAGACGAAGGCCGCAAGCGGCGAGGTCGAGGCGGAGCTCACGACCTACCATGCGATGTGCAACTCGGCCTGCGGTTACCTGTTTCTCGGGGCGACATCACGCGAGGTGGCTCCCGACGCCGCGCTGGCGGTCCATAACTCCAGGCTGGTCCTCGTCTTTCACGGGCATCCAGCTCCGCAGGCGGTCGCGGAATACAGGCAGCGCCGGATCGCGAATGCCGAACGCGACCGCGCCGCATTCATCGCAGCGATGGGGATCAGCCGCGAGCTCGACAATCTCATCCGGACGGTGAAGTTCGAAAACCTGCATATGCTGACGCGAGCCGAGCTCTATCGTTTCGGAATCGACACGCGAGCGTTTGCCGAAGGGATGTGGAGGCTGGAAAAGGCAACGCGGCCGTTCATCAGCAAGATTGCGGTGATGAAGCAGGAGAGCGGCTCTTCGTTCCGGACGATGGAGTGGCGCATGTTTTGCGACACCAGGAATCGTGTGCCCCTGATGTTCGCGGGCGAGATCGACGAGGCGAGCGTCGGCAAAAGTACGATCATGATGACCGCGGACGCCGACAAGGACCAGGAAGCCGGAGGTTTTCCGGTGCGAGCCGCGAAGTACGAGATGTGGAGCGGCAGTATCGACCCTGACATGGTCAAGGCGATCATGGCGTCCCGCTCCCTCCATGTCCGGCGGACCACGCCGATGCCGGACGAAAAGGTGGATGTCACGAAATTTGACATCGACCTGACGGGCCTGGCGTCGATGCGAACTCAGCTTGCGGCGGCGTGCTCGTCGGTCGCGGCCAAGCCGAAAGGTCCCTGGCCGGCC
>NZ_JBFULT010000369.1:0-7597 GCF_054049755.1 Bradyrhizobium sp. P5_C11_2 | reverse complement strand
GTCGAACAGGACCTGGCTGCGGCCATAGCCGGCGTCGAGATGCTTGATGTCCAAAAATTCAGGCACGGCGCAGATAAATCTCCTGGACGGCCTTGTTGGCCTGGATCTCGGACACGGTACCGGATGCCAGCACCTTGCCCTSGTCGAGCACGGTCAACCGATCACAGATGTCGCGGATGAAATCGAGGTCGTGCTCGACGATGACGAGCGAGCAATGCTGCTTGATCGGCTGCAGCAATTCGCCGGTGACGCGGCGCTCCTCCAGGCTCATGCCGCCGGTCGGCTCATCGAGCAGCAACAATTTCGGCTTGCCCGCGAGCGCCATCGCGATCTCCAGCCATTGCTGCTGGCCGTGCGACAGCGCCGCCGCCGCATCGAAGGCGCGATCGGCGAGGCGAAACTGGGTGAGCATGGTCATGACCTGGTCGTGCAACACGCTGCGGGTGCGCGAGAACAGGAGGTCGAACAGCGAGGACTGCGCCTGCAGCGCGAGCAGGATGTTGTCGTAGAGCGTCAGCGTCGGCAGCACGCTGGTGATCTGGAATTTCAGGCTCATGCCGGCGCGGGCGCGTTCGGTCGGCGTGAACGCGGTGATGTCGGCGTTGACGAACGAGACCTTGCCCTGGGTGGGCACCTCGGCGCCGGCGATGCACTTCATCAGCGTGCTCTTGCCCGAGCCGTTCGGACCGATCAGGCCGTGAAACTCGTTCTCGCCGACGGTCAGCGCGGCACCGTCGAGCGCGGTGAGCTTGCCAAACACCTTCCTGATGCCCGCGGCCTCAAGGAGCGGCATTGCGCTTCTCCTTTTTACTCTCCTTGGGCTTGCCGCCAAAGCTTCCGACCCGCTCGCGCTCGCCGAGCACGAAGCTGATCAGGCCGAGCGGCCGGAACAGGATCACCAGCAGCAGCAGAACGCCGAGGATGATCGGCCAGATCTCGCGGTAATTGTCCGACAGCCAGAAGCTGACGCCCTCGACGATGACGGCGCCGATCACGGCGCCGATCAACGTGCCGGAGCCGCCGAACAGCACGTAGAGCACCACCTGGGTCGAGACCACGACGCCGACCATGTTGGGCCAGACGAAGCCCTCGTGGAAGGCATAGAGGCTGCCGGCGAGGCCCGCGACGGCGCCGCCGATGGTGAAGATGATCGCCTTGAGATGCTGCGTCTTGTAGCCGAAGAAGGCGATGCGCTGCTCGTTCTCGCGCAGGCCCGCAAGCGCCAGCCCGAACTGCGAGCGCACCAGGAAGCGGCAGAGCAGGTAGACGACCACGAGAATGCCGAGCACGAGATAGTAGAAGGCCGGCCCTTCCGAGAATTCGTAGCCGCCGAGCGTCATCGGCGCGATCGAGGGGATGCCGTTCTGGCCGCCGAGATAATACCAGCCGCGCGCCAGCCGGTCGGCGGCGTAGGAGCCGGTCAGCGTGCCCAGCGAGACGAAGATCACGCTGGAGGGATGTCGTCCAAGCAGAAGAAAACCGCCAAGCAGCAGCGCAAAGGTGAGGCCGATGATCGTGCCCGCCGGCAGCACCAGGAAGATGTTGGTGATGTCGAGATCGCGCGCGAGCAGCGCCACGCCATAGCCAGCCGAGCCGAAGAACAGGGCCTGGCCAAAGCTCATGATGCCGGCATAGCCCCAGACCAGATCGAACGACAGCGCGAACAGTGCGAGGATGATCACGCGCGTCGCGAACACGGTGAGATAGTCCTGCAGCACCAGCGGCGCGAGCAGCGCCGCGGCGAACACCACGCCCTCCACGATCGGCAGGACTTTTCGTCCTGCCTTGACCTGTCCCGCTGCCGCGCGTTCAGCCATCGCATCGTCCGCTTCGTCGGCGACGATGGCCTCTCTTACCACACTCATGGACTTCGGCATTCCGCCTCAGCATTCCTTGTTGGCATTCCTTGTCAGCATTCCTCTTTAGCATTCCTTGGGATCGACGAGGCCGTTGCTGCGTCCGACGATCTCGTAGTTGCCGCCCTTGGCGACCGCGGTGTACATCTTCATCTTGCAGTGTCGCTTGCCCGGCACCATCTCGGCCGGTCCGCCCGGACCTTCGGCGATCTTGGCATGGTCGAGCGCGGCGGCAACCGACTCGCGGTCGATCTTGCCCGCTTCCTTGACGGCCGCCTCCCACAGCTTGAGGCCACGATAGGTGCCGGTGGCGGCGCTGCCGGCGGCGAACAGGAAGTTGCCCGGAAAATCCTTCTCGTAGGCCGCCTGGATCTTTGCGTTGAACGCATCCTCCTTGGTCAGCACCTTGAAATAGTCGAGGCAGCTTGCGAGCCCCTCGATCTCGGCGGCCTGGTTGATGTTGAGCGTGTTCTCGTCATAGTAGACGCAGGCGAGACGACCGCCGTTCTTGAGGAAGCCCGCTTCATAGAGCTGCTTGAAGAACGGGCCTACACCCGGCGGAATGACGGTGTTGAAGACGACGTCGACCTTGTTGGAGATGATGCGGTTGACGGTCGACGAGAAGTCGACCTGGTCGAGCGGATAATATTCCTCGAACACCACCTCGCCGCCGTTGGATTCGATCACCTTGCGGGCATAGACGTTGAGCGTGTGCGGCCAGACATAGTTGGCGCTCGGCAACGCGAACTTCTTGCCGCCGTTCTTGATCAGCCAGGGGATGAATTCGTCGCATTGCTGCGCCGGCGTCGGCCCGGTGCAGAACAGATACGGCGTGCACTCCTTGCCTTCGTAGAGCTGCGGATAGATGTAGAGCGTCTTGCCGCGGGCGACGATCGGGTCCTTGATCGCGTTGCGCATCGACGAGGTGATGCCGCCCAGCACCATGTCGACCTTGTCGCGCTGGATCAGCTTTCGCACGTTGCCGACGGCAACGGATTCGTTCGACGCGGTGTCCTCGATGTAGAGCTCGAGCGGACGGCCGAGCAGGCCGCCGGCATCGTTCATCTGCTTGATCAGCATCTTGGCGACGTTGGCGTCCGCCGTGCCGGCATAGGCGATCGGGCCGGTGAGATCGGTCGCGATGCCGACCTTGATCGGGCCTTCAGCCGCATTGGCCCAGCCGGCCGGGATCACCCAGCTGCCGACGCCGGTCGCGACCGCGCCGGTGGCAAAGGCGAAATTGGAGAGGAAGCGACGGCGCGTGAGATTGGTGCGATCTGCAAACATGACTAAACCCCTTTTCCAGCGATGAGGCCCTGTGGCCGGAATTTGATGAAGACAATGGCAAGGACGAAGACGAGGACATCGGCGACGACCGGCGCCATCACCCATGGCAGCGCGGCGCTGAGCGTGCCGATGACGCCGGCACCCGCGACCGGCCCGATGAAGGAGCCGACGCCGCCGACCATCACCGCGACAAAGCCCTGGATCAGGAAGCGCAGGCCGAGATCGGCGAACAGGCTGAACACCGGCACGATCAGCGCGCCGGCAAGGCCGGCGAGCGCCGCACCGAACGCAAACGTCGCGCCGTAGATCAGCGGCGTGGAGATGCCGGAGGCGCGGGCCAGCGATGGATTTTCCAAAGTGGCACGCACGCGTAAGCCAAAACTGGTGCGCGAGAGCAGGAGATAGCAGCCTGCCATCACCAGCAGCGTGATGACGATGATGGTGAAGCGCCAGGCCGAGATGTGCATGGCGCCGATATCGATCGAGCCGCCGATCGGCTCGGGCACGGTGAGGTAGAAGCCGCCGATCAGGCCGCGCACGGATTCCCGGATGATCAGGCCGAGCGCGTAGGTGCCGAGCATCGCCACGATCGGCGCGGCGTAGAAGCGACGGATGATCAGCGCCTCCAGCACGAAGCCGAGCGCGCCGACCACGAAGGGCGCCGCGACCATGCCGGTCCAGATCGGCAGGCCCTTGGCGTAGGCGAGATAGGTGATGTAGGCCCCGAGCAGCACGAACTCGCCCTGCGCGAAGTTGAAGATGCCCATCATGCTGGCGATGATCCCGAGCCCCAGCACGATCAGGACGATGATCGCGCCGAAGCTCAGAATCTCGAACGCCGCGACGAACGCGTTAGCCATTTGGTGCTGTTCCGTCCGTCTGCATCAGCACCTCGCTCACATCTTCTTCCAGTYGCCGATCTGCTCGAAGGCATGCGCGGCGCGATAAATCGTCGCTTCCTCGAACATGCGGCCGACCAGCATCAGGCCGACGGGGAGGCCGTCGACCATGCCGCAGGGCAGCGACATCGCGGGATGATGGGTGATGTCGAACGGCGCGGTGTTGCCGATCATCTCCAGCGCGCGGGCGACGTAGTCCTCACGGCTGGCGGTCGGCTCCGGCAGCTTGGTCGCCTTCATCGGCGTGGTCGGCAGCAGCAGCAGATCGTAATCCCTGAAGGCCTTGTCGTAGGCCGCGGTGAGGCGGCGGGAGATGTTGAGCGCCTTGCCGTAATAGCGCGGACCGAAATTGTTGTTGATATAGGTGCCGAGCAGCAGGAACAGCTTTGTCGTCTCCGACAGCGAGTCCGCCTGGCGCCGCCAGCCGCGATGGAAATCCATCAGCGAGGTGGAATAGAGGTCGGACCGGCTGAGGCCATAGCCGTCGCCATACATCATGGTCTGGGTCATGCCCTCGGTGCCGATCGGCGTCCAGATCGCAGGGCCGACGAGATGCATCGGGATCGAGACGGTCTCGACGGTGGCGCCGAGATCCTTGAAGCGCTTGGCCGCCTCGCGCACGCTTTCGTTGACGGCGGCTTCGGCGGTCGGCTGCTCAAAGCCTTCCTTCAAAATGCCGATCTTCATGCCCTTCACGCCCTGGCCGAGCGCCTTGGTGTAGTCCTCGACCTTCGGCGCCTTGATGCGCGGGTCATAGCCATCGTCGCCGGCCAGCACTTCGAGCAGCAGCGCGTTGTCGGCAACGGTCGCCGTCATCGGGCCGGTGTGATCGACGAAAATCTCGATCGGCATGATGCCGGTATAGGGCACGAGGCCCCAGGTCGGCTTCATGCCATAGGTGCCGCAGAACGAGGACGGCATGCGGATCGAGCCACCCTGGTCGCCGCCGATCGCCATGTCGACCTCGCCGAGGGCTACGACGACGCCGGAACCGGAGGACGAGCCGCCGGCCGAATAGCCCATCTTGTGCGGATTATGCACCGCGCCGACCGCGCCGGTGTGGCTGCCGCCGGACATGCAGAAGGATTCGCAATGCACCTTGCCGGCGATCTCGGCGCCGGCATCGAGCATGCGCGTGACGATGGTGGCGTCAAAATCGGGGACATAGCCTTCCAGCGTCGCCGAGCCGTTCATCATGGGAACGCCGGCGAGCATGATGTTGTCCTTCAGCGCGACGGTCTTGCCCTTGAGCTTGCCGCTCGCCGCGCCCTTGACGGTCGACTTGCGGTACCAGGCATTGCGCGGATTTTCCTCCGGTGACGGCCGATAGCCCGGGGTGCGCGGATATTTCACCTCCGGCACTTCATCCGGCATCGCGCCGACAAGATTGTAGGCCTCGATCGAGCCCTGCATCAGGCCGCGGAACGAGGCGACGTCTTCGTCGGTCAGCGCGAGGCCGCACTGCTCGGCGACGCTGCGCAACTGGGCTGGCGTGGGAAGGGCAACTGTCACGGCGCTCTCCTTGAGGCTTCTTGATCCCTGGCTTTTGACGGAAGCGCTGATGCCCCGCGTGCACGACGCGGGCCATTCGGCTTCACGTTTGTATTACAAACGGAAATATTTTCCTTTTCAARTATTATTTCGGACCTCCGCCGCGACCCGGTGCGCGGCCGGTTTCAGAGCGTCCTGATCAGCTTGAAGTCGAGGCCGTCGGCCTCGGCGAGATACATCGGCATTTCGGCGCGGCCGTCGCGTATGGTCACCGGACCGCGGCCGGCGGTGTAGACCGTGTTGCGCGCCGCCTTCAACAGCGGTTTCAATGCGAGCGACCCGGCCCGGTTGGCCACGGCCTCCAGAAAGCGCAGCCCCTCATAGTTCGACTGGCCCACGGAGCCGACCGGCGGCGCGTGCGGACCGAACATGGCCTGATAGCCAGTGAGGAACTCGTCATTGGCGCGCGAGGCCATGCAGTTGAAATAGCCGGACGCGCAGAACAAATTCTCGGTGTTGTCGGCCCCGATGCCGAGCAGCACGGTCTCGTCCATCGCACCCGCAAGCCGCAGCGTCGAGGTGGCGAGGCCGGCTTCCGCGAAGGCGCGGTTGAAGGTGATGCTGTCGGTGCCGATCAGCGAGATCAGCACCACGTCCGGCTTGGCGGCGCGGATGCGCGCCAGATGCGGCTCGTGATTGTCCTCGCCGACGGGGACGAACTCCTCGCCGACGACCTGGCCGCCGGCTTCCTTGATGTAGCGCTTCACCGCGCGATGCGACTGCCAGGGCCAGACATAGTCGCTGCCGATCAGGTACCAGCGCGCCGCCTTCTTGACGTCCGCGAGCCAGTGGATGGCGGGGCGGCTCTGCCAGCGTGGCGTCTCGCCGATCGCCATCACGCCCGGCGTGCGCTCACCGCCTTCATAGACCGGCGTGTAGATGTAGGGGATGCGGTTGCCGGTGACCTTGCGCAGCGCGACGCGGACCGCGYTGATATGCGATCCCATGATCAGATCGACCTCGTCGAAGACGATCGCCTGCTCGGCGCGCCGCACCACCTCGTCGATCGGACCGCCGGAATCGTAGATCGACAGCTCCAGCTCGCGCCCGAGAATGCCGCCGCGCTTGTTGATCTCGGCAATCGCCAGCATCGCGCTGTTGGTGGAGGTCGGGCCCCAGATTCCGGGCGAGCCGGTGAAGGTGAGGAAATTGCCGATGCGCAGCTTGTTGCGCGCACCGCGGYGCTTCATGAAATGCGCGTCAACCGGAGACAGGTCGAAGTCGGCCGCCGACGACGACAGATTCCTGAACAGCAAGGACGGCGGCAACGCCGGACCGCCGTGAGCCGGGAAGTTTACCGTCGCGCGCACGCCAACTCCTGTCTGGCACCAGACTTGAAAGCACATTCAGCAGGCGGTCGCGGCATCCGCCCTTTTGTTAGGCAATCATCCTATTTTGAAAATATTGWATATTCAAGAATTGAAGTGCATATAGATGCAGCATCGATTGCAAGACATTCACTCATTTGGGTCAAGACGAAGTCTTAGCCGTGGCAAAACCGTCGAAAGAAAACTCCCCGATCACCGCCCACCTCGCTTATTTGCTCGCGCAAGCCAACCGGGAGATCAACCGGCAGCTGGAACTGCGCTTGAGCAAGGAAGGCGTTCCCGTCGAGCAGTGGCGCATTCTCAAGGTCCTGTCGGACGGCAACGGCCATTCGATGGGCGAGCTTGCGGATGCCGTGCTGCTCAACCATCCGACGCTGACCAAGATGATCGACCGCATGGTCTCCGACACGCTGGTCTATCGCGTGCAGGACCCCAACGACCGCCGCAAGGTTTTGATGTTCATCTCCGACCGCGGCAAGGTGCTGTGCAAGAAGCTCAACTCGCTCGCAGTCGACCAGGAGGAGCACATCCTCGAAAGCTACGGCGACAAGTCGACGAGCGAATTGAAGCGGCTGCTGGAGAGCTTGATCGACAGCTCGAATTGAGCGGTGGCTTAGCTGAACCCTCTCAACGTCGTCCCGGCGAAGGCCGGGACCCATACCGCGGAATCTATCGA